>DATCGK010000507.1:0-11088 GCA_036508975.1 Candidatus Limnocylindrales bacterium | reverse complement strand
CCGTAGAATGGGCCGCCTTGGTGGACGCGATCACGATTGCTCGGATCCTCGGGCTAGGGCTGTGAACAGGACCTAGCATGCGGTATTCAAGCGGTGTAGGTCAAGTCACCAAGGCGAATGTACCAAGGCATGCGGTCTTGGTGAGCACAAACACAAGGGCGATTGGCGCAGTTGGTTAGCGCGCATGCTTGACATGCATGAGGTCACTGGTTCGAATCCAGTATCGCCCACCATCTTCGGCCTCTCGGGGCCGACGAAGAGCAAAGAGCGTCGAGCGGGACGCGCCCCACCGGGACGTCGCCAGAGAGCGGGAGCCATCGGCTGGAAGCTCCGCAGACCCGACCGGTGACGGCACCACCCGCGAGCGGCCGGCGAACCGGCCCGGGATCCGCCCGTTAGCGCGGCACGAGCGCACGACACCGCGACACGGGTGCCGTGAAGGCGGGTGGAACCGCGGGAGGTCGAACCTCTCGTCCTGTCGGGACGAGAGGTTCTGTGTTTCTCGGGAGCAGTGACGATGGCTGAGGACAAGGCAGCGGCGGTGGTCGCCGCGGACGAGGACGAGATCGCGTTCGAGGCACCCGACCGCGGCTCTGCGGACGAGCTGCTCGATGCCGGCGCCCACGCGCCCATCGACGCCATGCGCCACAGCACGGCACACGTGATGGCCGAGGCCGTCCTGGCCCTGTTCCCGGGCGCCCGGCTGGGCATCGGGCCCGCGATCGCCAACGGCTTCTACTACGACTTCGACCTGCCGCGGCCCCTGACGCCGGACGACCTCGCCGCTGTTGAGGCCCGGATGCGCGAGAGCGTCGCCGCGGACCATTCCTTCGTTCGCCGGGAGGTGGACTTCGACACCGGTCGCGCGATCGAGGAGGCGGACGGCCAGGCGTTCAAGGTCGAGATCCTCGACGACCTCGCCCGGAAGGCGGTGGAGACGGCGACGCCCATGCCGCCCGTCACCTTCTACGAGCACGGCCCGTTCCGCGACCTGTGCAAGGGCCCGCACTTGCAGTCCACGGGCCACATCGGGCCGTTCAAGCTGCTCGCGGTCGCCGGTGCCTACTGGCGGGGCGACGAGAAGCGCCCGATGCTCCAGCGGATCTACGGCACGGTCTGGGAGACGCAGGCGGAGCTCGACCAGTACCTGTGGCGCCGCGAGGAGGCCAGGAAGCGCGACCACCGCAAGCTGGGCGTCGCGCTGGACCTGTTCACGTTCCATGACGTCTCGCCCGGCTCGGCGTTCTGGCACCCCAAGGGACAGCGCATCTGGCGCACGCTCGAGACCGCGATGCGCGAGCTCCAGGAGCGGCGCGGCTACGAGGAGATCAGCACCCCGATCCTCGTGTCCGAGCGGCTGTGGCGCCAGTCCGGCCACTGGGACCACTACGCCGAGAACATGTTCATCGTGGAGGCCGAGGGGCAGAAGTTCAGCCTCAAGCCGATGAACTGCCCGGAGTCCACGTTCGTCTACCGGTCGCACCTGCGCTCATACCGCGACCTCCCGCTGCGGTTGAACGAGTACGGCCGGCTGCACCGCAACGAGCGTTCCGGGACGCTGTCCGGGCTCACCCGCGTGCGGCAGTTCATCCAGGACGACGCGCACATCTACCTGCGCCCCGACCAGCTCTCGGCCGAGATCGAGGCCCTGCTGGGCGAGGTGCGCGAGTCGTTCGGCTGGTTCGGGCTGGAGCCCCGGTTCGCGTTTGCCACCAAGCCGGACAAGGCGATCGGCGATCCCGCCCTGTGGGACCTCGCGGAGCGGCTGATCAGGGAAGCCCTGGACCGCTCCGGCGGCGACTACGTGACCAAGCCCAAAGACGGCACGTTCTACGCGCCCAAGATCGACATCTACATCGACGATGCGCTGGGCCGCGAGTGGCAGATGGCCACGATCCAGGTCGACCTCGTCATGCTGCCCGAGCGGTTCGACCTGACCTACATCGACGAGGACGGACAGCCCAAGCGCCCCATGGCGATCCACCGCGCGATCTACGGGTCGCTGGAGCGGTTCATCGGGATCCTGGTGGAGCACTTCGCGGGAGCGTTCCCGCTGTGGATCGCGCCCGTGCAGGCCGTCATCATCCCGATCGCGGACCGCCACGTGGAGCCGGCGCGGGAGCTGGCCGCGGAGCTCCGGGCCGCTGGCCTGCGCTTCGTGGAGGTGGATGCGTCCGACAACCGGATGCAGAACAAGATCCGGCTGGCGCAGGGCCAGAAGGTCCCCTACATGCTCATCCTGGGCGACCGCGAGGTGGAGGCCCGGACCGCGGCGGTGCGGCGGCGCGGCGCGACCAAGGACCAGCCGCAGGAGGTCCTGCCCTGGTCCGAGGTCGCCGATCGTCTCGGGGCTGAGGTTCGCGAGCGCCGCCTGGGGTAGGGGAGGGACGACCCGGAAGGGAGCATCCGGCCCGTCCCGTTCATTGCGGCCGTTCGAACCGCTGTGCTATCCTGCCGCGGCGACTGCGCAGGGTGTTGCCGTGCGCGCCGCGAAGCCCAAGCCTATCGGAGCAGAGGGACCACGCCATCAGTCGAGACCTGCGCATCAACCAGATGATCCGTGTCCCCCAGGTCCGGGTCCTCGACGAAGATGGCTCACAGCTCGGTGTCATGCCGACGCACCAGGCCATGGCGATGGCGCAGGAGCGAGGGCTCGACCTTGTCGAGGTCGCTCCCACGGCCGCCCCTCCAGTCGTCAAGTTTCTCGATTTCGGCCAGTACAAGTACGAGCTGACCAAGCGCGAGAAAGAGGCGAAGCGCAAGCAGCGTTCGGTGGAGTTCAAGGAAGTCCGCCTCACGCCCAAGATCGGCATCGGCGACTTCGAGACCAAGGTCCATCGCGCAATCGAGTTTCTCGAGGACGGCGACCGGATCAAGGTGACCGTCCGCTTCCGCGGCCGGGAGCTCACGCACCCGGAGATCGGTCGGGCACTCCTCGCCAAGTTCGGCGAGGCGGTGAAGGACCACGGGACCGTGGACCGGACCCCGGCGCTCGAAGGCAAGTCGATGTTCATGACGCTCGTCTCGGTGCACAAGCCGAGGGTCCACGAGCACCGCAACCCGGGGACGAAGACCGATGGCGCCGCCCCGGCGCACGAGGTCCCGCCCGAAGCCCCGGCGAATATCCCGTCCGATGTCCCGGCCGTCATCGCGGCCGACGTCCCGTCAGATCCGACGCCCTCCGCCCCGCCGGCGGCCGCGGCGGCGCCAGCAGGAGAGTGAGGCCAGCGTGCCGAAGATGAAGACCCACAAGGGGACCCAGAAGCGAGTCGGGGTCACCGGGAGTGGGAAGTTCATTCGAGTGAAGTCCTGGCGCGGACATCACCTGGAGCTCAAGTCGTCGCGCCGCACACGCCGCTACGCGGGCAAGTCGGTCATCGGGCCTGAGCACCAGGACCAGCTGCACCGCCTGCTGCCGGGCATCTAGGAGCGATCGATGGCACGCGTCAAGCGGGGCGTCACGTCCCACAAGCGCCACAAGCGGCTGCTCAACGCCTCCGAGGGCCGAAGCGGCACGAACCGAAAGCTCGTCAAGCGGGCCCATGAGGCCCAGCTTCACGCGCTGGCCTACGCGACCCGTGACCGCAAGCAGCGGAAGCGCGACATGCGCCAGCTGTGGATCATCCGGATCAACGCGGCGGCACGCATCAACGGGATCACCTACGGGAAGCTGATCGCCGGCCTCAAGAAGGCCGACGTGGTCATCGACCGGAAGATCCTGGCGGACCTCGCCGTCCGCGACGCCGCGACCTTTGGCAAGATCGCCGAGGTTGCCCGCACCGCCTGACCGGTGACCGGACCCTCCGAGGGCCGAGTGCGCACGCCGAAGCACATCGGCCCGAGGATCCCCTCGACGTCCCCGACGCTCGAGGGTTCGCGATTCCCGGGCCGTGAACGGCCCGTCCAGAACCCGCACCGGACCCGGATCAGGAACATGGACCTCACCCAGCTGAGATCAGACCTCGATGCGCTGCGTGACCGCGCGGTCGGCGCCGCCCGATCTGCGCCCGACACCGCCGCCGTCGATGCGCTCGAGCTGGAGGTGCTGGGCAAGAAGGGCGAGTTGACCGCCATCCTGCGCGGCATCGGCGCGCTCCCGGCCGAGGACCGCCCCAAGGTGGGCGCCGTGGCCAACCAGGTTCGTGCCGCGGTCGAGGCAGCTCTCGCGCAGGCCCGGGCCAAGCTCGGCGGCGCCGAGCTGGCGACCCGGCTCGCGGCCGAGGCCGTCGATGTCACCACGCCCGGCCGTCCGATCCGCCGGGGCAGCCTCCACCCGATCGTCGAGACGGCCCGCGAGATCGCCCGGGTGTTCGCGCAGTTCGGTTTCGTCGTGTACGAGGGCCCGGAGGTCGAGGACGACGTCACCAACTTCCAGATGCTCAACATCCCGCCGGACCATCCCGCACGGGACCTCTGGGACACGCTCTACCTGGACATGGACGGCAGGCTGCTGCGGACCCACACGAGCCCGGGACAGATCCGGGTCATGCACCAGGAGCAGCCGCCAATCCGCGCCCTGCTGCCGGGCCGCTGCTTCCGCTACGAGGCGGTCGACGCCAGCCACGCCTCGGAGTTCTTCCAGGTGGAAGGGCTGATGATCGACGAGGGGACGTCCATGGCCGACCTGAAGGGCCTGCTGGACCAGTTCGCCCACGCCATGTTCGGGGCCGACCGTGCGACACGATTCCGCCCCGGCTACTACCCGTTCACGGAGCCGTCCGTGGCGTTCGACATCCTGTGCGTCATCTGCAACGGGGAGAAGTGCCCCGCCTGCTCGCGCACGGGCTGGATGACGATCCTGGGCGCCGGCATGGTCCACCCGGTGGTGCTCCGCTACGGCGGGATCGACCCCGAGCGCTTCCAGGGCTTCGCCTTCGGCATGGGCGTGGAGCGGATCGCCAACCTGCGCCACGCCGTTGGTGACCTTCGCCTGTACATCGAGAACGACCTTCGCTTCCTGGGGGCGTTCCGATGAGGGTTCCTCTCTCCTGGCTGCGCGAGTTCGTCGACGTCCAGCTCACCCCCGAGCAGCTGGCCGAGCGCCTGACGCTGCTGGGCATGGAGGTCAAGCACCTCGAGCGCTGGGGCGCCGACTGGAACAACGTCGTCACCGGCGAGCTCCTCACGGTCGAGAAGCACCCCCGCGCGGACCGGCTCCACCTGACCACCGTGACCCTCGGGGATGGGGGCGAGCCGCTGTCCATCGTGTGCGGCGCCACCAACATCGCCCCCGGCCAGCGCATCCCCGTGGCGCTGCCGGGCGCCGTCCTGCCCGGCAACCGCCGGATCGAGCGGGCCGAGAAGATGGGCGTCGTCTCCAACGGCATGCTGTGCTCCGGCGAGGAGCTGCGGCTCACCGGGGACGGCGACGGGATCCTCATCCTGCCGGCCGGAACGCCCCTGGGCGTGCCGCTGTCGGATCTGTTCGGCGACGTGGTCCTCGACGTCGACGTCAAGCCGAACCGAGGCGACGCCCTGTCGATCCTGGGCCTTGCCCGCGAGGTGGCCGCCGCGACGAATCAGCACGTCCGCCTTCCAGAGATCACGGTGGAGGAAGGGGGCGGCCCCAGCGTCAGGGACCGGCTGGCCGTCGAGGTCCGGGACCCGGACCTGTGCCCGCGCTTCGTCGGCCGGTGGGTGAGCGGCGTGACTGTCCGCCCGTCACCGGACCACGTCCAGATGCGCCTTCTGGCCGCCGGCCAGCGGCCGATCTCGAACGTGGTGGACGCCTCGAACTACGTGATGCTGGAGCTGGGCAAGCCGATCCATACGTTCGACGCGGCGGCGGTCCAGGCCGGGCCCGACGGTCGCGCAACGATCGTCGTGCGGCGAGCCGTGGCGGGGGAGCGGCTCGAGACGCTGGACCACGTGGATCGCGAGCTCGCGGCAGACATCCTGCTCATCGCTGATCCGGTAGGGCCGCTCGCCGTCGCGGGCGTCATGGGCGGCGCGACCTCCGAGGTCTCGGACGGCACCACCGAGGTCATCGTGGAGTCGGCGATCTTCGACCCGGTCAGCATCCGCCGGACCGCCCAGCGCCTGGCGCTGCGCTCGGAGGCTTCGTCGCGCTTCGAGAAGGGACAGGAGTCGCGGCTCGCACGCGTGGGCGCGGATCGGGCGGCGGAGCTCGTGCGGGCATGGGCCGGCGGCGAGATCGCGTCCGGCGTCGTCGATACGGCCCCCGTGGAGCCTGCGACGGCACGCGTCGCATTCCGGCCGGAGCGCGTCAACCGGCTGCTGGGAACCACCCTCACGGCGGACGAGCAGCGGGATCTCCTGGCGCGGGTGGGCATGGTCACCGAGCCCGCCGCGGCCGACGAGCTGGTCACGATCGCCCTCCGCCCCGAGCCCCTCGCGATCGCGCCCGAACCCGGGACCGCCCTCTCGGCGGTCATTCCCACGTGGCGGCGCGACATCGCCATCGAGGCGGATGTGGCGGAGGAGATCGCGCGGGTCCGCGGCTACGAGCTCATCCCCTCCGTCATCCCGGACACGATGATGCCCCGCTACCGCCCCTCGCCCCTCGAAACACGGGAGCTCGTTCGCGAGACCCTCGCCGGAGCTGGCCTCACCGAGGTGGTCACGACGGCACTGGTATCCCCGCGCCACATCGAGACCTTCGTCCTCGGGCGCGAGGTCCCGTCCGTCGGCGACGAGGACCAACCCGGCGGCGACCCGATCGGCATCGGCAACCCGCTCTCGCGAGATCACTCGCTGCTCCGCCGGAACCTGCTCGGCAGCCTCCTGGACGTGGTCGGCGTCAACCTCCGGCACGGGACGGAGGACGTCTCCGTGTTCGAGATCGGGAAGGGCTACGCCCGGACCGGGGAGTCACCGCGCGAGTGGTGGCGACTGGGCTTCGCGATGGTCGGTGCGGCGGAACCCGCCTCCTGGAACCGCGTTGCGCGGCCCTGCGACCTCGACGACGCGAAGGGCGTCCTTGAGCTCCTGGCTCACCGGCTCGGGCTCGGCCGTCCTGCGTACACGGCCGAGACCACGGAGGGCATCCTCCACCCGGGTCGCACCGCCCGCGCCGAGATCCCCGGCCGCCTCCAGGGGATCGTCGGCGAGCTGCACCCCGACCTGGTCGATGCCTGGGAGCTGCGAACCAGCGGCCGGGTGATCGTGGCGGAGGTCGCGATCGAGGGCCTGGCCGGAGGGCGCCTGGCGCCGGAGCACGCGGCCGTCGTGGGCCGCTTTCCGGAGGTGGACCGCGACCTGGCGATCGTCGTGGCGGAGTCCGTGCAGGCCTCGTCCGTCGAGGCCGTGCTCCGGGAGACGGCCGGGGACCTGCTCCGGGACGTGCGCCTGTTCGACATCTATCGCGGCGTGCCGCTGGCGGGCGAGGAGAAGAGCCTGGCCTTCCGGCTGCGGTTCGGCGCGGCGTCGCGGACCCTCACCGAGGGCGAGGTGGATGCGGCGATCGCGGCCGTGGTGGCGACGCTGCCGGCGATCGGGGCGCGCCTCCGGGCCTGAACGAGGGTCCCTTTGCGGCGCGCGCCCGCTCGCTGCTACCCTGCGGTGGGGGCTTCACCCGGGTCCCGGGACACCGGCGTCAAGATGGTGAGCACGTGAACATCAGCGAGTTCCTGGGCACGCTCAACGTCGTGGACGTGCTGATCATCCTCGGCCTGTTCGGCGGCTTCGTCCTCGGGTACGCACAGGGGGCGATCCGCAGAGTGGTCGGGATCGCGACCATGACGTTCTCGTTCTTCGTCGCCGCGCAGCTGTCGGTGCCCGTCGGATCGTTCCTCGCCCAGCACTGGACGCAGTTCCCTCCCGAGTACGCCGCCATGCTCGGGTTCCTGATGCTGTTCATCGCAGGAGTCGTGGCGTTCGCCCTGGTGGTCCAGGGGACGTACAGCAAGGTGGAGATCTTCGCGCAGCATCCGGTCGTTGACGAGGTCGTGGGCGGGATCCTCGGCGTGATCCAGGTCTTCCTCCTCGTGATGTTCGTGACGATCATCCTCGACCAGTTCTTCCTGAGCCCGGCCTACGAGCCCAATGCGAACGAGATCCCGGCGCTGGCGAACATCTGGATGGCGATCGACGGGTCCCGCATCGGCCAGATGCTCCACGAGACGACGATCCCGAACTTCCTCGGCCTCGTCCAGTTCCTGATCCCGCAGGGGATGCTGGCGATCTACGGGATCAGGTGACCGAGGGCGCCCGCGGGACCACGCCTCCGCGCGCGCCTCGCCCCGGAGAGCCCTTCCCGCGCGATATCCTGGCCGGCGACACGCTGGACGCGGCCCGGGCCATCCTGGGCGCGCTCATCGTCCGCGACCCCGACCGTGCCGGTGGCACGAGGCGCGCCGGCCGGATCGTGGAGGTGGAGGCATACGTCGGCCAGGACGATCGTGCGTCCCACGCCCGGATGGGCCCCACGCCGCGCAACCGGGTCATGTTCGGGCCCCCGGGCATCGCCTACGTGTACCTTGTCTACGGTATGCACCACTGCCTGAACGTCGTCACCGAGCTCGCTCCAAGACCGGCCGCGCTGCTCATCCGCGCCGTCGAACCCGTCGAGGGTCTCGACGAGATGCGGGCAGCCCGCGGGGCCATCCGGGCCGGGGGGCACCACGTCCCGGACGCGCGGCTGGCCGCGGGGCCGGGCCTCGTCGGCCTCGCCTTCGGCCTCGACCGGACGGCCACCGGCCTCGACCTGTGCGATCCCGGATCGACGCTCCGCATCGAGGCCGCGCCGGGAGGCGAGCCTGCCCCACCCGTGGTCGTGACGCCCAGGATCGGGATCGCGTCTGCCGGCGAGCCGTGGACCAGCCTGCCCTGGAGGTTCCTGGTGCCCGGCAGCCCGTCCCTCAGCCGGCAACGCTGACGTGGACGCCCGGTCGATCACGCTCCTCGAGTTTCCGGCCGTGCGCGCCCGGCTCGCCGAGAAGACGTCGTTCGACCCCTCCCGCCGGATGGCCGAGACGCTCGTCCCGTCGGCGGATCCCGTGATCGTCGCCCGGGGCCTGGACGAGACGGACCAGGCCCGCTCACTGCTCCAGGACCGACCCGGGGTCGGCATCGGCGCCGCACATGACATCGAGCCCTGCGTGGGACGTGCGCTGCGGGGCGGACGCCTGGACCCGCAGCAGTTCCTCGAGATCTCGGAGACCCTCGACGCGGGCTCGCGGCTTGCCACGTCCCTTGCGGATGAGCGCCGGCCGCTGTTGCGGGAGCTCGGCCGCCGGATCCACCCACTGCCCGCGCTGCGCAGCACGCTGACCCGCAGCTTCGATCCCGTCGGGGAGCTCCTGGACACGGCCTCGCCGCGCCTGGGACCGCTGCGCGGCGCCGTCCGGATGACGTATGACCGGCTGCGCCGCCGCCTCGACAGCCTGGTGGGCTCAGAGCTCGGCAGCGCGCTGCAGGAGCCGATCATCACGCTCCGCAACGGGCGCTACGTGGTCCCGATCCGGGCCGAGGCGCGGAGCCGTGTCAAGGGCATCGTCCACGACGCCTCCGGCAGCGGGCAGACGCTGTTCGTGGAGCCGCTCGTGGTCGTGGAGCTGGGCAATGCCTGGCGCGAGGCCCAGGCGGCCGTCGCCGAGGAGGAGGGGCGCATCCTCGACGAGCTCTCGGCGTTCGTTGCGGCCAACGGCACGCTCCTGCGGGAGACCCTCGAAGCGCTCGCCCAGTTCGACTTCTGGGCCGCCAAGGCCCAGCTGGCGGCGGAGCTGGACGGCGTCCGGCCCGCGGTCTCCGAGCGGACGGAGGTCGTGCTGCTCTCGGCGCGCCACCCGGGGTTGACGGGGCGCGTGGTTCCCATCGACCTGCGGCTGGGCGACGGCTACACGGCGCTCGTCATCACGGGACCGAACACCGGCGGCAAGACCGTCGCCCTGCGGACGTTGGGCCTGCTCTCGCTGATGCACCAGGCGGGGCTGCACATCCCGGCCGAAACGGGCTCCAGGCTTCCGATCTTCCGCGACGTCTTCGCCGACATCGGCGACGAGCAGTCCATCGCGCAGTCGCTGTCCACGTTCTCGGGGCACCTCCGGTCGATCATCCGGATCGTGGAACACGCCGGTCCTGAGACCCTCGTGCTCCTCGACGAGCTGGGCGCCGGCACCGACCCAACGGAAGGGTCCGCTCTGGCGCAGGCGCTCCTGGACCACTTCATCCGGTCGGGGGCGCTGATCGCGGCGACGACGCACTACGCCGAGATCAAGGTCTACGCCCACGAGACCCCGGCCGCCCGCAACGCCTCCGTGGAGTTCAACCTCGAGACGCTGTCACCGACGTACCGGCTGACGATCGGCCTGCCCGGTGGCAGCCAGGCCTTCGCCATCGCGGAGCGCCTGGGGCTGCCCGACGCGATCGTCGCCGACGCGAGGAGCCGGCTCTCGGAGAACCAGCGCGCATTCGAGGCGACCCTGGCCTCGATCCGCCACCAGGAGGGCGAGATCGCCGGTGCCGTCGAGCGGGCGCGGGTCGCGGAGGCGAAGGCCGCGGATGCGCTGCGGGTCGCGGATGACGAGCGACGGCGTGCGCGACGGGAACGCGACGAGGTGGTCAGGACGGCCCGCGAGGAGGCCGAGCGGCTCGTCGAGAGCCTGCGCCGGGACGTGGCCGGGATCCGCCACAGGCTGGAGCGCGAGACCGTGACCGCCCCGGCGATCGACGCGGCGCTCGCCCGGGCGGAACAGACCCTCGCGCAACTGGCCGAGCCCGGCGCGGCGCAACCCGAGCAGCAGGCGCCGGTGGAACCGCACACCTGGCGGATCGGGGAGCGCGCACGGAGCCGGAGCGGAGGCTGGGAAGGGCGGATCGCGGCGATCGACAAGGGCGGCACCCGGGCCACGCTCGAGGCCGGCGGCATGCGTGTCTCGGTGACCGTCGACGACCTCGAGCCTGCCGTGGGCAATGCGAGCGCGGACACCGGGGGCGGCCTCCCGGGAGGTCCCGGCAGGTCGTGGGCCGGCTGGGGATCTTCGGCTCGGCCCGACCCCGGGTCCGGGATCTCGAGCCTCATGCTGGCGCGGGCGCACACGGTGGCGTCATCGCTCGACCTGCGCGGGGCGCGGGTTGACGAGGCGCTCGATGCCCTTGGGCGCTACCTCGACGATGCCTCGCTGGCGG
>DATCGK010000506.1:0-2253 GCA_036508975.1 Candidatus Limnocylindrales bacterium | reverse complement strand
CAGCGCAACCCACCCGTTCGAGCGGTACCTGCCCATCTCGCTCGCGCTGGTTTGAGGACCGCCGGGAACCTCGCGACGGGCGCCGGGCCCCGCTGTGCTAGCCTCGAGCACGAGCCATGACCGTCTCCCCCGGCCCGTCCCCCTCCCTGTTCGACCGCCTCTCCGGCCGCGGCCGGCCCGTGCGCACCGACCAGAACGTCGTCGTCCTGCACGACGTGACGATGCGCTACCCCAACGGCAAGGAGGCCCTCCGTGACGTGGACCTCGTGGTGCCCGAGGGCGACTTCGTCTTCCTCGTGGGGCCGTCGGGCGCCGGCAAGTCCACGCTCATGAAGCTGCTCATCCGCGACGAGCTGGCGACGCGTGGCGACGTCCTCGTGGATGGCCACGACCTCGCCCGGATCCCGCGCCGGATGGTTCCCCGCGTCCGCCGCAAGATCGGCATCGTCTTCCAGGACTACAAGCTGCTGCCGCGCAAGACGGTCTGGGAGAACGTCGCCTTCGCGCTGGAGGTGACCGGGTCGCCGCGCCGCAACATCAAGCCGTCCGTGAACCGGGTGCTGGCGCTCGTGGGGCTCACCGCGCAGGCCGGCCAGCTCCCGACGCAGCTGTCCGGCGGCGAGCAGCAGCGGACCGCGATCGCCCGCGCGCTCGTCCACGACCCGCGGCTGATCATCGCGGACGAGCCCACCGGCAACCTGGACCCGGTCATCAGCTGGGAGATCATCCAGCTGCTCCTGCGGATCAACGAGCTGGGCGTCACGATCCTGATGGGCACCCACGACGCCGAGGTGGTCACGGCGCTCCGCAAGCGCGTTGTGGCGCTGGAGGATGGCCGGGTCATCCGCGACGAGACCGGCGCCGCCTACCACCGCGAGGACTGACGGACCGTGCTGACGTTCGTCGTGTTCTCGATGCGCAGGGCCTGGCAGGGGTTCTGGCGCAACGCGCTCATGAGCCTCGCCGCCACGCTCACGATGGTCCTGATGCTCCTCCTGCTCTCGGGCTTCTTCATCCTCCAGAACGTCCTCCTCGCCAGCCTCTCGTACGTCGAGCAGAAGGTGGAGGTCGTCGCCTACGTCGAGAACACCGCGACCCCGGACCAGGTGGACGAGCTGGTGGCGAAGATCGATGCGATGCCCGAGGCGGCGTCGGTGGAGTTCGTCTCCCGCGACGAGGCGCTCCGGCGGTTCCGCGAGGCACAGCTGGCGCAGGGCCGGGAGGACCTGACGAAGTACCTCGAAGCCAACCCGCTCTACGCCAGCATCAACGTCAAGCTCACGGCGCCGGGGGACCTGGATGCCGTGGCGTCGGCGCTGCGGGACGAGCCGATCGTGCGCAACGTGCTCAACATCGAGGCGCTGGTGGACCGCGTGGTCACCGTCACGTCCGTCGTCCGCACCGCAGGCGTGGCGATGGTCGCGATCGTGGGGCTGATCGTGCTGTTCATCATCGTGAACACCATCCGCCTGGCCGTGGTCGCCCGCGCCGAGGAGATCGAGATCATGCGCCTCGTCGGCGCGTCGGACGCGTTCATCCGCTGGCCGTTCGTGTTCGAGGGTGCGCTGGTGGGGCTGCTGGGGGCGCTGATCACGCTGGCGTTGCTCGTGGCGGCCGCAGATCCGCTCTCGACCGCGATGGTCGAGTTCTTCAACGTGCTGCCCCTGCAGCTGGGGTCCCTGGCCAGGGACACGGCGGTGATCGTGACCGTGACTGGCGTGGGGCTCGGGGTGCTGGGGTCGTGGCTCTCCGTGCGGACGTACCTGATCCGCTGACGTATCATGGCGCGCCATCGGCCGTGTCGGCGGCCGTGTCGGCGGCCCGGATCGGGGACCGGTTGTACGCTGGCGGCCCGCGCCCGGAGGGCGCCTGATCGATCGAGACCTGCGTATGTCCCTGGAACCGACGGCCACGGCACCCGAGCCGAACCCCGCACCCGAGCCGGGCCCCGCACAGGAGCCGGGCCCCGCACAGGAGCCGAACGAGACAGCCACACCTCCTGCGTCCACAGCAGCCGCCGTCGTGCCCGCCAGTGGACCCCGCCGCCGCGGTGGTGTCCTCGTCGTCGCCCTCTCGCTGGTCGCGGTCCTTGCCGGCAGCGCGCTGTTCCTCTCCGGCTGGACCCTCGGCCACCAGGCCGCCCTGACCCCGGGGACTCCGACCAGCGAGGCCGAAGACTTCCAGGCGTTCTGGGACACCTACCGCGCCGTGACCGACCGCTACGCCGGTGGCGCGGTGGACCGCCGCACGATC
>DATCGK010000505.1:0-7153 GCA_036508975.1 Candidatus Limnocylindrales bacterium | reverse complement strand
GGGTGATCGTGGTCCCGGGGGAGGGGAGGATCCACCGCGGCGAGCACGAGCTCACGCCCCTGGCCGACGGGACAGCGTACTTCGCGCTTCGCTCGGGCGTGCCGATCATCCCGCTGGCGATCAACGGCACGAGCTGGCTGGGGTTCCGGCGTCGGGTCCGCGTGCGGGTGGGCGAGCCCCTCTACGACGGCGGGCACCCGACCCGCGAAGCCGTGGCCGCCCTGACCGCCCGCACGGAGCGGGCCCTGCTTGCGCTGACGGCCGATTTCCCAGAGCCTGCGCCACCGGGGCGCTTCGGCCACTGGCTGACCGAGCTGTTCAACGACTGGCCGGAGGGCGCCCGCCCGGCCCTGGGCGAGGGCGACGGGGCCGCCGCGGCTCGCGAGCGAGCCTCGATGGCCGGAGGGGACGCGGGCTGACCCCCGGGTGTGGCATCCTGCGGAGGATCACCGCACGTCCAGGAGAACTCGTGGGAGCCACCGGCCTCTCAGCCGACAGGAACCAGTACCGTGCTCGTCTCGCCGAGCAGACCGACGCCCAGATCGACACCTGGGCGGCCGAGATGATGCGTGACACGGCCGTCCGCCGGGGTGTCGTGCGCGTGGTGGAGGATTTCCGCCGCGCGGCCAGGCTGACCGAGCAGGAATTCGAACGGGTGTTCGCTTCCGGCGGCGGTCCGCCTGCGACCGTCGGCAGGGATGCCCAAGGTCGCCTGATGGTCCCGGCCGTGGTGCTCTGGGCCCTCGTCCCCGGCATCCGGGCCCAGGTGCCCGACGGTCGGGACCGGCTCATCGAGTACCTGGTCGCCAGCTTCGACGAGCTCGTCTACGCGTGACGACGATGGTGCCGCTGGTCCTGGCCCTGGCCATGGCCCCGGCTCCAGCCTGACGCAGGCACTCGACCCCGATCGATCGACGGCCGGCTCGGCGGCAGCCTTGCCCGGCCCCGCTGCCGGCGTCGTCCGGCTCGTCCACCCGTTCCCGTCCATTCTCGATGGGCTCGTCGTGGGGCTGGTGGCGCTGGTCGGCGGGGGAGGGCCCGGGACTGCCGCCGTCCTCGGCCTCTCGATGACGCTGCTCCAGTTTGCGATCGGCGCCCTCAATGACATCGTCGATGCCCCGCGGGACGCCGGTCGCACGCCTCCAAAGCCCATCCCTGCCGGGCGTGTCGGGCCGCGGGTCGCTCGGGCCGTCGTCATCGGATCGGCGATCGGGGGCCTTGTTCTCGCCTCCGCCGGCGGGCCGGTCCTCGTCCTCCTGGCCGCCGTCGGGCTCGCGATCGGAGCCTGGTATGACCTGTCGGCGAAGGGCACCACGCTCTCGTGGCTGCCGCTCACCGTCGGGATCCCGCTGCTCCCCGTGTACGGCTGGTACGGGGCCACCGGTGGGCTGCCAGGCATCTTCCTCGTCATCATCCCGGCCGCCGTCACCGCCGCCGCGGCCCTCGCCGTGGCGAACGCGATCGTGGACGTCGAGCGAGACGAGGCCTCGGGCGTCTCGTCGGTCGCCATCGGCCTCGGGGCGGGCCGCGCCGCCGTGCTCGTGACCCTCCTGCACCTCGCGGTGGCCATGCTCGCGCTGGCCACGGCGATCGCCCTCGATGCCCCGGCGGGGTGGGTTGCCGCGGTCCTGGTTGCCACCGCGGTACCCCTCGGTGGGGCCATATTCGGGCTGGTCGCTGCCCTCCGGGAAGGCACGGGCTGGCGTGAGCTGGCCTGGGAGATCCAGGCTGTGGGCACCGGGCTCCTCGCCGTCGCCTGGCTGGGTGCCCTGAGCGCTTCCGGGGGCATGTCGACCGGCGGCTGAAACCTTTGCCCCCGGCCGCGGCTCAGGAGTGGTGCACGGGCGCACGCCCCAGGGTCCGGTGCCCCTGGCCCACAGGTACCCCTAACAGGGTTCCACACCCGCTCGTTACTGTTACCGGCACCCCCGCACAACGAAACGAGGTCCCACGCCCATGACCGATCTTCTCCGTCGCTCCCGCAGTGTCGGCATCGCCCTGGCCGTGCTGGCCATCTCCGCCTCCGTCGCTCTCGCCGCCGCCCCGCCTGCTGCGCGCGTCTCGTCCCACGAGACCCTGACGGCCAACGAGGAGTCCGAGACCCCGGAGGCATCCGAGACCGCCAAGCCGACCCATAGCCCCGAGGCATCCGAGACCGCCGAGCCGGCCGAGAGCCCCGAGGCGCCGGACGCCGCGAAGGCCGCCGAGGCGGCCGAGAGCCCTGGCACGTCCCAGGACGCCCACGGGGCCCTCGTGTCCGTGGCCGCGAAGATGGTGACCCCGCGGGGCTTCAGGAACCACGGGGCGTTCGTCTCCTGCGTCGCCCACCTGGACGCGACCCTCGCCACGATCGTCTGGACCACGGTGACCCCGGAGAGCTGCGGCACAACGGCAAGCGACAAGGCTGCCAAGAGCGCCGAGAAGGCGGCCGCCGCCAAGGTGAAGGCCGACGCGGGCAAGGCGAAGGGCGCGGCCGCCCGAGCTGCCCACGGGAAGTCGAAGCATCACAGCGGGTCCAACCGCTGACCATCGCGCCCCCTCCGGGAGCGTAATCACGGGGGGAGCAAGCACCGGACAGGAAGAAGCCGGCGCCCGTGGGCGCCGGCTTCGTTGTCGCTGGTCGCGTTGTCGCTGGTCGGGTAGGGGAGGCCTAGCTCCCGCGGCCCGCCTCGCCGCTCCGCACCACGGCGATCGCGTTCTCCAGCCGGAGCTTGGCGATCGTCAGGTACTTGGCGAGGTTCGTCCTGTCGATGGGGCCGATGGCACCCAGGACCTCGGGGTTGCGGATGACATCGAGCAGGTCCTCGACGGCTACGTTGAGCTGCTGCTTGGCGACCACCAGGCTGTCGTCGCGGATCGGCTCGGCCTGTCCGCGGTTCGGCGACCAGTCGGCCGTCTCTGCCTCGTCCGGCGCGGCGACCACCTCGGCCCGGGTATCCCCTGCGTCATCCTCACCGTCGGTCGCGGCGCGGGCCGGGCGACCATCGATCCGCTCGCGCAGCTTGACGAGGGACAGCTCGTTCCGGGCGACCTGCTCGGCGAGCTTGCGGCGCTTGCGCGGGTCGACGACCTTCATCAGCTCGTAGGCGTGGGACAGGGTGTCCTTGCGCAAAGACACGAGCTCGCGGATCTCGGGTGGCGCATCCGCCAGCCGAAGCCGGTTCTCGAGATATCCCTTGTCCTTGCCCAGCTTGTCCGCGAGCTTTCGGATGCTGTACCCGTGCTCCCGGATCATCCGGTCGTACATCGCGGCCTCGTCGAGGACCGAGATGTCCTCGCGCTGGAGGTTCTCGATGATCGAGATCTCCAGGGCGGTGTCGTCGTCGATGTCCTCGACGAGCGCGGGGATCGTGGCCATGCCGGCGATCCTGGAGGCTCGCCAGCGGCGCTCTCCGGCGATCAGCTGGTAGCGGCCGTCGTCTCGCGGTCTGACGAGGATGGGCTGGAGGACACCGTGCTCTCGGATCGATGAGGCCAGCTCAAGGAGCGTCGCCTCGTCGAATGCGAGACGCGGCTGCTCAGGGTTGGAGTCGATGTGATCGACCTCGATCACCTTGACCCCGGTCGACCGGCGGTTCATGTCCGGTGACAGGAGGCTGACGATCGCAGGCGGGAGCTCCCGATCCTCGGAGAGACGCCGCGCGGCCGCGGCGCGGAAATCAGTCCTGGCCAAGTTCGATCACCTCCCGGGCGAGCACACGATAGGTACGGGCGGCGTCCGAGGAGCTGGCGTACGAGGTGATCGGCCGTCCGGCGAGTGGCGCCTCGCCCAGCTTCACGCTGGTCCGCACGATGCTCTGGAACACGTGGTGATCGCCGACGACTCGCAACTCGTCCAGCATGTCCTTGGCGAGGTTCGTGCGGACGTCGAAGAAGGTCGGCAGCAGGCCGAGGATCCGCAGGTCACGGTTGAGCTTCAGCCGGATCGCGTTGATGACCTTGACCAGGTTGTTGAGGCCCTTCATCGCGTAGAACTGGGTCTGGACCGGGATGATCACGCTGTCCGCGGCGACGAGGCCGTTCACCGTGAGGAGCCCGAGGTTCGGCGGGCAGTCGATGAGCACGTAGTCGTAGACCTCGATGCAGTCGCGCATCGCCTCGCGCAGGATCTGCTCACGTCCGAGGGCGGTGAACAGCTCTCCTTCCGTGCTGGCGAGATCGATATGCGCGGGCGCAACGTCGAGTCCCGTGGTGTCGGTCGGGAGGATGACCTCCGTCAGCGTCGAGCGTCCGTCTGCCAGTACGTCGGCCATGGATCGCTGCACGGTGTTGAGGTTGATCCCGACACCGACGGTGAGGTTCGCCTGCGGATCCATGTCGATGAGAAGGACCCTGCGCCCCTCCTCCGCGAGTGCACCCGCGAGATTGATCGCGGTCGTCGTCTTGCCAACGCCGCCCTTCTGGTTGGCGATGGCGATCACGTGCGTCAAGGGCGTCACCTCGGGGATCGGGAGTGCGGGGACGGGACCGGCGGCCGGTTCGAGTGGGGGAATGCTACCGCGCCGTCCAGCGATGCGTCGCGGGGTTGTCCACACAATGTCCGGGTTGTGCACCGTTATGTGGATATCCACCATCAATCGAAGCATCCACCGGCTGGGTTGAGCCCAGGTTCTGGCGCCCTGTTGGAGCCCTGTCGACGTCTGGTGCGGGACGACTTGGCGGGGGCTGGCGGTGCGTTGGCGGCCGATGTTTCTTCGACCCTCCCTGACGAGGGGTTGCGTGCGCCTATGATGGCGTCGTCCCGAAGTCTTTGCGCAAAGACGGCCAGCCCGTGACCGGAGGAATCCCTGGACGTGACGAAGAACGCTGAGCGGATCGCGCGCCTCGAAGGGATGCGCGCGGAGGCGCTCCTGGGCGGGGGACCGGTGAGGATGGAGCGGCAGCACGCCTGGGGCAAGCTGACGGCGCGCGAGCGCCTCGATCTCCTCCTGGATCCCGGCTCGTTCGTGGAGTTGGATTCATTTGTCACCCATCGCGCCACGGAATTCGGCCTCGACCGCCAGCACTTCCTGGGCGATGGCGTGATCACCGGTCACGGAACCATCGAAGGCCGCCTGGTGTTCGTGTTCAGCCAGGACTTCACGGTCTTCGGTGGCTCGCTGTCCGAGGCATACGCGGAGAAGATCTGCAAGATCATGGACCTGGCCATGAAGGTCGGAGCGCCGGTGATCGGGCTCAACGATTCGGGCGGGGCACGGATCCAGGAAGGCGTGGCCTCGCTGGGCGGCTACGCCGAGATCTTCCTTCGCAACGTGCTCGCGTCCGGAGTCATCCCGCAGATCTCGGTGATCCTCGGTCCGTGCGCCGGCGGCGCCGTCTACTCGCCTGCGATGACGGACTTCACCGTGATGGTGGAGGGGACGAGCTACATGTTCGTCACGGGCCCCAACGTCGTGAAGGCCGTGACGCACGAAGAGGTCGATTCTGAGGCGCTGGGTGGCGCCGCGGTCCACACCGGCCGGAGTGGTGTCGCGCATCTCGCAGCCAGGGATGAGGCCGAGGCGCTTGATCACGTGCGCCGGCTCCTGGCCCACCTGCCGCAGAACAACCTGGCGGATCCGCCGCGGGTCGCGTCGTCCGACCCGGCGGATCGGATGGACCTGGAGCTTGACACGGTCGTCCCGGACGAGCCTTCACGGCCGTACGACATGCACGACGTCCTCCGGCGCATCGTGGACGACGGCGCGTTCTTCGAGCTACAGCCTGCCTGGGCGGGGAACATCATCATCGGGTTCGCCAGTCTGGGTGGCCGGCCGGTGGGGATCGTCTCACAGCAACCCGCCGTTCTGGCCGGGGCGCTTGACATCGACGCGTCCGTGAAGGCGGCTCGTTTCGTCCGGACCTGCGATGCGTTCAACGTTCCCATCGTGACGTTCGTTGACGTGCCCGGTTTCCTGCCGGGCGTCTCGCAGGAGCACGGCGGGATCATCAAGCATGGTGCGAAGCTGCTGTACGCCTACTGCGAGGCAACCGTGCCCAAGGTAACGGTCATCACTCGCAAGGCATACGGTGGCGCGTACGACGTCATGAGCAGCAAGCACATCCGCGGCGACATGAACTTCGCGTGGCCCACTGCTGAGATCGCAGTCATGGGCGCGGAGGGCGCGGTCAACATCATCTTCAAGGATGCGATCGCGGCTGCGGAGGATGGCGCAGGAGAACGGGCGCGTCTCGTGGCCGAGTACGAGGCGGAGTTCTCGAACCCGTATGTCGCTGCCGCGCGCGGCTACATCGACGAGGTCATCCTTCCGCGCGAAACCCGCCCTCGGCTCATCCGGTCGCTGGAGATCCTCGCGGACAAGCGGGACACGAACCCCAGGAAGAAGCATGGCAACATCCCACTCTGACCGGGCCGCCCTGTCTTTGCGCAAGGACATGCGCGGAGAGAAACGGAGATGACCGTCGAATCGCCGCCGTTCACCCGCGTCCTGATCGCGAATCGTGGAGAGATCGCCGTCCGGATCATCCGGGCCTGCCACGAGATGGGTATGGAGGCGGTCGCCGTCTACAGCGACGCCGATGCCTCAGCAGCCCACGTCCGGCTGGCGGACGTCGCCGTCCGGATTGGTCCACCCGCCCCGTCGGAGAGCTACCTGCGGATCGACGCGATTGTCGAGGCCGCGCTGGCCTCCGGAGCGGAGGCGATCCATCCGGGATACGGGTTCCTGGCCGAGCGTCCGTCGTTTGCCCGGGCGGTGGAGACTGCCGGGCTCGTCTTCGTCGGCCCGGCGTCCGATGCGATCGAGACGCTCGGCGACAAGTTGCATGCGCGGCGCCTCGCGGCTCGGGTGGGTGTGCCGTCAGTGCCGGGAACGCTCGAGCCTGCGGCCCTCGATCATCCCGACCAGGTGGCCGAGATCCTCGCCACGGCTCACCGGATCGGGTTCCCCCTGCTGGTCAAGGCAGCTGCCGGCGGCGGCGGACGGGGCATGCGTCGCGTCACCCGCGCGGAAGACCTCGCTGCGGCTCTGGTGTCCGGCTCACGCGAGGCGGCCTCCGCGTTTGGTGACGGGTCCGTCTATCTCGAACGCGAGATCATTCCGGCGCGCCACATCGAAGTCCAGCTTCTTGCCGATGCCCACGGTCACGTGGTCGCCCTTGGTGAGCGGGACTGCTCGCTGCAGCGGCGTCACCAGAAGCTCGTGGAGGAGGC
>DATCGK010000504.1:0-2193 GCA_036508975.1 Candidatus Limnocylindrales bacterium | reverse complement strand
TGGTCGTCGTCGTAGCCGATCCCGTTGGCCTCGAAGAAGCGGCGCCACACCACGGCGTTGCGGCTCTCGGTGAGGACCAGCGTGCCGTCCAGGTCGAAGACCACGCCAGCCGGTGGCGTCACGACCATGTGAACAGCTCCGCCCCTACCGCGATCTCGCCACCGTCGCCGATGAGCCGTAGGGCGTCCCCTGCCGCGTCCAGCGCGACCACCGGGCAAAGCGGTGACCGACCGCCGGCCTCCACTGCAGCCGGGTCCCACTCAACGACCGGCGCGCCCGCCGTGACCTCGTCGCCTTCGGCGGCAAGCAACGTGAAGCCCTCGCCCTTGAGCTGGACGGTGTCGATGCCCAAGTGCACCAAAACACCACGACCGTCCGGGGTGACGACGACAAAAGCGTGCGGGTGCAGCTTCACGATCCGTCCGTCGACCGGGGCGACCGCCCGGTGACGCGACCGGATCGGGTCGACGGCCGCGCCCGGACCGACCAGAGAGGCGGCGAAGACCGGGTCGGGCACGTCGGCCATCCTGACCACCCGGCCGGGCACCGGCGCGAACACCACCAGCGCTGCCTTCGCGTCGCTCACTCAAGCAGTTCCTCGATGTCGGAGCCGACCGTGTCGGCTTCGGGCCCAACGATGACCTGCACCGCAACGCCGGTACGCATGACCGCGATCGCCCCGGCCCGCTTCAGCACGGCCTCGTCGACCAGCGAGGCGTCGCGGACCTCGGTGCGCAGGCGAGTCGCACAGGGCTCTATCTCGATGATGTTCTCGGCGCCACCGAGCCCGGCGACGATCGCCGCAGCATCGATCATGGTGTCCTCCAAAGTCGCGGGTCGAGAAGCGTGGGCTCGCTCCTCGGATGAGGTCACTCTACGCAGGATCCGCAGGAGGTCGAGGTCGATAAGCTCGGCCCTCGCCAGTGCATCGACCATCGGTCGAACCGTCGGTCGCCAGTATGGGATGAGCGATGCCCCGAAGTTGTCGCACAACCCGCTGGCCATGGGGGCCCACCGGGCGGTGTGCTTCAAGGAGGTGTGAGCCTGCGACGCAGTGTCAGACATGCCGGATAGTGGACGCCTTGGCGCCGCCGTGAGAGGAACGGCGCGTCGAGGTGCACGCCAAGCACGTCGGCTCCGCTGCGTCGGGCCCCCTCGGGGCGGGCATCTGCCATCGAGCGCCGCGCTCCCAACCGTTGACACGCCAGGGAGTCCGGTCCAATCTGATTACGAGCCAACCGAGTAGCTTATCCAGGCGGGGGGAAGGCGTGAGGAAGGCTGAAGCGACGCCGGGCGGTCGGCGCACCGGCCCAGCCAGCGCGTCCCCGAAGTACCTGCAGCTCCGGGAGGTCCTGCTCGACCGGATCGCGTCAGAGCTGAGTTTCCACGCCCGATCTCCGCCGAATGAGACCTCCATGAACGCCTCGGGCTGTCCAGGATGAACGGGCGGCAGGTCGTCGACAAGTGGGTCACCGACCTCCGGATCGACCGGGTCGGCGGCAAGGGCTCGGTCCCCGGCGGGCCAGGGTTGCGGCCCCGCTGACGCCGACCCATCCACCCGGGCCATGCGCACTGGCGGGCTCGAGACCAACGCCCGCAAGTTGGCCACGTGCACCACGGCCGCAACGGCGCGAACCATCGTCAATACGGGTGGCGCCCGTCGAGTCGGTGGACGCGCTTGAACGGCTCCGCAAGGCCATGACGTGCCCACAGCGATCCGGCGCCTGCACCCGCCGGCGCTCAGTTGGGCGTCAGGCCGGTGACCCATCGCTCGTCCGCCGTCGCGATCTTCGTCGGCCACCTTGTTTCAGCCTGCCGCGCCGACTGCGACGGACTGCGGTCGCGATCAGCGCGCATAGCCCCATCCATGCACCGCCTACCTCCGTCCGTTAGGAGCAAGCGCATGAGCACACCCCCTGCTTCTCCCGTCCGATCACCCGGCCTGGGCAGTCGGGCCTTCCTCGTCCTCCAGCGCATTGGGCGCAGCCTGATGACGCCGATCGCGGTCCTGCCGGCCGCGGCGATCCTGTTGCGCCTGGGTCAGGCCGACCTTCTCGGCAAGGACGGCCTCGGCTGGAACCGCGTCGCCGAGGTCGTCGGCAACGCTGGCAACGCGCTGTTCACCAACCTCGCCCTGATCTTCGCGGTCGGCGTCGCCTACGGCTTCGCCCGCAAGTCGGACGGATCGACGGC
>DATCGK010000503.1:0-3592 GCA_036508975.1 Candidatus Limnocylindrales bacterium | reverse complement strand
CTCGGGGATCGCGAACGCGGGAGCCCCGCGCAGCAGGTCGGTCTCCACGGTCAGCCCGGCCGACTCGAGCGGCAGGCGCGCCGCGTCGATGACGTCCGCCAGCTCGCGGAGCGCCTGGGCCTCGTACTCGTCGGCGCCCGCCGGGACGGCGGGGATCCAGGGGCCGCCCCAGAGGGCCGGGGCGACATCGAGCGCGGCGATGACCCGGACCACGGAGCCGGCGGGCCACGAGAGGCTGGCCACGAGGTCACGGGCCCGCAATGCTGACGGCGAGCCGTCGACGGCAAGGAGGATGCGCATGGACGATCGCCTCCGCTGCGGTGTGCCGGCATCATCCTCCCGCGGCGTGGCGAGCTGCACGGCGGAAGTGCCCGAAAAGGCCCTCCAGGTGGTCCGATTCGTGGGCCGATTCGTAGGCCGATTTGCGGAGCGGCTCGTTCGCCGGCTCGATGCCGCGTGCACGCGGGGTTGCGACGTGGTCCGGTCGGCCCGCTGCTATCGTCCACACCACCCATCACGCAGCCCGCCCACCCACCTTCGAGGCAGTGCATGTCCCGCCCGCCGCAGCCCGAGGACCTCTACCGGTTCCGGATCCCGACCGATCCGCAGCTCTCGCCGGATGGCGAATGGATCGCCTTCACTGTCCAGACGGCCACGCGGGGCAGGGACGCATACCGGCACGCGATCTGGCTCGCCCCGGCCGACGGGAGCGTTGCCGCTCGCCAGGTGACCATCGGGGTGCGCCATGACACGCATCCCCGCTTCTCACCCGACGGGCACAGCCTCGCCTTCCTCTCCGATCGTCGGCCGGTCACGGAGGACGAGCCTGATGCGCCGGTGGACCGCGAGGACGGGACCCAGGTCCACCTGCTTCCGCTGGAAGGCGGCGAGGCTCGCCGCCTGACCGACCTCCCACGCGGCGTCGACGGCTTCGCCTGGGCGCCCGATGGCGGATCACTGGTGGTTCGGAGCGCGTCGCACGCGCCGTCCCGGCCGGCCGACGCGCGAGCGCGTGGCAAGGCCCCGCTGCAGAAGCCCGGCCAGCCGCCGATCTCGGACTATCGCTACCTCGATCGGCTCCAGAACATGCTGAACGGTCCGGGCTTCATCTACGACCGGGTCTCGAACCTGTGGATCGTCGACGCGGTCTCGGGCGCCGCCCGACGCCTCACCACCGGCCGGACGAGCCACGACGAGCCGGTCTTCTCGCCCGACGGCTCCCGTGTCGCGTACGTCGCCCAGGGCGGACGCGACCCGGACCTCGAGTGGCAGTTCGACGTCCGCGTCGTCGACGTGGCGAGCGGTCGTGATGTCCGGATCACGGATGGCCGCGGCTCCGCGTTCGGCGCCCCGGCCTGGCTGGCCGATGGACGGACCGTGGCCGTGCTGGGCCACCGCTACCCCCGAGCCGGCGGGAGCCGCAACGACATCTGGCTGTTCGCGGCGGATGGCAGCGACGCCCGGACGGGTGCGGGGCTCAACCTCTCAGGCCGCCACGACCTGATGCCCGGTTCGGGCATGGGCAGCGACATCACGCCCGGCGAGCCCGCGCGCCTGTGGGCTGCCCCGGACGGCCGCCACCTCCTGTTCACGGCGCCGATCCGCGGCAGCTACGAGCTCTGGCGGATCGCGATCGACGACGGCGAGGTGGAGCGCCTCACCGACGGACGCCACTACCTGTCCGGTTGGCACGCGGTCCGGCGCGCCGACCACGGGGTGCGGGTCGCGCTGATTCGGTCGGACCCGACAGCGCTCGGCGACGTGCACGTCGCCGACCTGGCGCTGGACGGGGCGGCGGGTGACGCCGACGGCGCCGAGCTGCGGCGGATCACCCGCTGCAATGACGAGGCGCTCGAGGAGATCGTGCTGCGGCCGGCGGTCGAACGCTGGGTGACCGTCGACGCGCGCGAGATCCAGGGGTGGCTCATATCCTGCGCGGCGGCGGAGGCGGGCGAGCCCGCGCCGCTGGTGCTCGAGATCCATGGCGGCCCGCACACCCTGTACGGCTGGTCCCCGTGCTGGGAGTTCCAGGTGCTCGCCGGGTCGGGCGTCAGCGTCCTCGCCACGAACCCGCGCGGGTCGGAGGGCTATGGCCAGGACTTCAATGCCGCGAACGTGCCGGACTGGGCCGTGGGCCCGACGCGCGACGTGCTGGCCCACGTCGATGCCGCGGTCGCGGCCGGGCTCGCCGACCCGAAGCGACTCGGTGTCGCGGGCGGTTCCTATGGCGGGTACCTCACGAACTGGATCGTGGCGGCGGACCAGCGCTTCGCTGCCGCGATGACCTGCCGGAGCGTGACCGACCTCGCGATGCTCATGCTCACGGGTGATCTCGCCGGCGGCCTCTTCGGGACGATGGAGTTCGGCGCACAGCCCTGGGAGGACCCTGAGCTCTATCGACGGCTTTCGCCGCTCACCTATGCCGACCAGATCCGGACGCCGCTCCTGATCCAGCACGCTGAGAACGACCTGCGCTGCCCGATCAGCCAGGCGGAGGCGCTGTTCGCCGTCCTGCGGACGCTCAGGCGGCCGGTCCGCTTCATGCGCGTGCCCAACGAGACGCACGAGCTCACGAGGTCGGGCGCCCCATTCCGGCGGATGGAGAACCTGGTCCAGGTGCGCTCGTGGTTCGGGCACTACCTGGTGGCCGGAAAGCGCCGCCTGCCGCCGCTCCCGAGGAATCGGGCCGGGAAGTAGGAGCTTAGATCCGGCTGGCCGGTATGAGGCAGGTCAGGCAGTCGCAGCGGACCCCGGCCAGAAGCGCGCGACGATGGCCGCCGCCACCGCCAGGGCAACGAGGGTTGCCAGCCATCCGGCGCTGACGAGCAGACCGAGTCGGTCCACCTGCTCCTCGACGAGCCGCAGCGAGCGCCCCACCAGGACCGTGCCTCCCTTCCACGGGACGCTGACGGTGGCGACGCGCACCCCGGGACGCGGCTGCCACGTGACCGCGTTGCGCCCCGCGGCGCGGGCGGTGGCAAGGACCCCGGCGGGCACGGCGGGTGGCTGTCCGTCGAGCAGCCCGCCGCTGGCCAGGATCGCGTCGTCGCTTCCGTAGACCACGACGAATGGGGCGAGGCTCTGGGCGACATCCACCGGCACCGCGTCGACCTGGTCCTGCGGCGTCCCGCCGGCGTCGAGGCGCGCGGCGGCGTCCTCGGCGAGCTGAACCTGCGGCTCGTCCGCGAGCCACCGCCCATCCTGCTGCGCGACGACATAGACCAGGCCGGCCAGCGCGGTCGAGACGATGGCCAGGGGCAGGAACACGAGGACCGCGATTCGGCGCCGCATGCCAAGCCAGACGCGATCCGCGCGCCGGGTGTGACGGCGGCCTCGGCGGACCGGGGAGACCGCCACGCGGGTGCGATAATCGGCGCATGGATGCCGCCGGCCGACCCACGAGGCGCTGAGCGTGGCTGCGGGTCCCAGCTCGCGCCTCCCGCGAGGGGCCGTCGAGCGACGCCTTTTCGTGGACGCACCGCCGGACGTCGTCTGGACCGCGCTCCACGACCCGGGCTGCCCGGTCTGGCGCGACGTCCGGTTGCACCTCGATCCGGCCGGCCCGGATTGGCCCGCCGCCGGCGCCCGCCGG
>DATCGK010000502.1:0-2332 GCA_036508975.1 Candidatus Limnocylindrales bacterium | reverse complement strand
CGTGGGGCACACGATCGCGTCGGCGCCCTCGGCGAAGCAGGCCTCGAACGTCTCCCGGAACGTGCCCGGCGACGGCGAGGCGGTCGCCGGGAAGGGCGCGTCGGGAGCCAGCATCCGCGTCCAGAACTGCTCCGTGGAGAGGTCGACCCCGACCCGGAACTCCTCGGCGCCGAACCGCACGAACAGCGGCACCACCCGCACCCCGGCCGCTGCGGCCGCCTCGGGTGCCAGATCGGCGGTGGAATCGGTGACGATCGCGACGCGTCCCGTGGACCCCTCCTCGCTCCCCCCGCCCGACGATCATACGGCCACCAGCAGCGTGGCCATGGTTCGTTTCACGATCTCGCCTTTCCTTTCGTGCGGTGCGCCCGCGCACTGTCGTTGAGCATCATGGGCGCCATCCTCGCGGTATTCGCCCATCGGGCGGGAGGCACCTCGGACGGCATCGCCATCCAGCGCGGGATCCTGTCGGGCCTCTTCGGCACCGCGGCGTTCCTCGCCGTGGTCGGTGGCTCGATCGCGCTCGTCACTGTCGTCGTGATCCAGTCGGTGGTCCTGCTGGTGCTGCGGGCCCGGTCGACCGCAGAGGCTGGCGGGCTGGCGACCCCCCGCCGACGCGCCCGTTCGTCCGACTCTGTCGTAGGGGCTCCGGTCGCGCCAATCAGCCAAGCGACAAGTCCGGGACCTGCAAGTAATGCAGTCGGCCTCGAAGTCGCTCGCGGCGGCCCTCGCGGCGCTGTCAAAGCTCCAGCGTTCGCAGCCGTTCTGCGCAATCGGTGTCGCGCGCAGGCCCGCCGCGGCGCCCTTCCCGGGGCCGTCAGCCGATCAGGTCACGCCGCCGGAACAGCCAGACGGCGCCAGCCCAACAGGCGACGGCGACCAAGCCGAACACCGCCAGGTCGCCGGCGGGAACCGATCCCTGGTCGAGTACCGGCGTCGGGTAGAAGTAGCGGAACACGCTCAGGTACGAGATCGCGGACAGGTCAGGCACGAGCTTGGCGATCGTCTGCAGGAGGAACATGAGCAAGAGCGCCCCGGCGATGAGACCGCCTGCGATACCCCGGCTGAGGGTACGGACCGCGAGCAGCGTGGTGGCCGCCGAAATCGTGCATCCGAAGGCAAACGCGAGCAGGCCGACCACAAGGTAGCGGGCCGGCTCGATGGCAACCCCGACCAGCGGCAAGACCCCTGCGATCGCGAGGGTCGTGGCCGCGGCGAGGATCGCCATGGCGGCCACCTGCACGGCGATCGCCGTCACGAGGTAGCGGGTCCGCGAGACCGGAGTCGTGAGCGACAGCTCGAGAAAGCCTCGTTCGAGATCGGCGGCGACCATCCGCGTCGGGATCAGGATCCCCGCCATGGCGGCCACGATCGGCCAAACGAGCGACAGAACGTAGGCGTTGAAGTACGCCCCCTGGTCGGAGAGATTGCCCTCGATGCTGAAGGCCGCCAGCATCTCCTTGGGGTAGGTCTTGAAGGTCTGCTCGATGGTCGCAATGTCCCGGACCAGGGTCGGGTAGTAGGCGGCCATGAACCCGCCGTAGAGCACCATCGTCAGCGCCAGCCAGAAGAGCAGCGTCCGGCTGCGCCGCAGCTCGAGGCGGAGCACCCGCGCGTTCATCGGGTGACCTCCGCGGTCCTGGTTCCTGCGGCGTCGGGCGCGGTCGGCTCATAGAGGTGCAGGAAGACATCCTCCAGGTCCGGAGTCGCGACTGAGAGGTCGACAAGGTCAAAACGGCCAAGCCGGCGGACCAGCGGGTTCACGTCGCCGCGGACCATCAGGTGCGCCTCGCGCCCGGAGGTCGCCACGACACGGACGTCAGGCAGGTCGAAGGCATCCGCGTCGGGGGCTTCGGCGAAGACGATGTTCACCGACCGCCAGTGCAGGCCGATGAGCGCCTGCATTGGGGCGATCTCTACCAGGCGTCCCTCGCGGATGACGCCGACGCGATCGCAGGTTCGCTCGACCTCGGCGAGGTTGTGCGACGAGAGGAACACGGTCCGGCCGGCCGCGCGTGCCTCGGAGACGAGGCCGAGGAACTCGCGCTGCATGAGGGGATCGAGCCCGCTCGTCGGCTCGTCCATGACGAGGAGCGACTCGGCGCCCATGAAGACCGCCACGACCCCGATCTTCTGGCGGTTGCCCCGCGACAGCCTGCGGATCTGGACGTTGGGCTCGAGCTCCAGCCGTTCGGCGAGCGGCCGCCATACGCCGGCCGGCAGGTTCCGCAGGCCGGCGAGGTGGTCGAGCTGCCCGGCGACGGTCAGCTCACCGAGGAAGCCCGGGTCGCTTGCGACGACCGCCATCTGACGATGGACCGCCGGCGCGTCG
>DATCGK010000501.1:0-2330 GCA_036508975.1 Candidatus Limnocylindrales bacterium | reverse complement strand
CTCCCTATGAACCCCTTTGGAGGAACCCCGATGCCCAACCGACTCAGGGTCTTCGTCTGCACCCCCCTCTCCGACGAGCTCTGCTCGCTGGTGACCAGCCTGGAGCCCCGCATCGACCTGGTGGTCGAACAAGACTTGCTGCCCCCGATGCGATGGTCCGGCGACCACGACGGCGACCCCGGCTTCAGCCGGACTCTCGAGGAGCAGGCCCGCTTCGAGACACTGTGCGACGCGGCCGAAGCGCTGTACGGCATTCCCGACACCAAGCCCGCGCAGCTGGCGCGCACCGTGCGGGCCAACCCGTCGCTGCGCTGGGTGCACACGATGGCTGCCGGCGGTGGCTCGCAGGTGAAGGCGTCCGGGCTCACACTCGAGGAGATGGCGCCCGTGGAGTTCACCACCTCCGCCGGGGCGCACGCGGACACGCTCGCCGAGTTCGCCGTGTTCGGTGTCATGGCGGGCGCGAAGGACCTGCCGCGACTGCAGCGCCTGCAGCGCGAGCACACCTGGTCGTCGCGCTGGGCGATGAAGCAGGTCTTCAGAATGACAGTGCTGGTCGTCGGGATGGGCAGCATCGGCCGCGCGACGGCCCAGCGCTTCGCGGCGCTCGGGGCGCGGGTCATCGGGGTCAACAGGTCGATCCGCAACGTTCCCGGCGTCGAGCGCGTCCACCCCGCGACCGAGCTGGCCGCCGTCGTCGGCCAAGCGGACGCCATCATCAACACCCTGCCGCAGGCGAACGACACCACGGGGCTGTTCAGCGCCGAGGTGTTCGCGAACGTGAAGCCGGGGGCGATCTTCGTTTCCACGGGGCGAGGAACCTGTGTCGACGAGGACGCCCTCGTGCTGGCCCTCCAGGACGGCCGCCTCTCGTTCGCGGCGCTCGACGTCTTCGCCGTCGAGCCCCTCCCTGCGGCCAGCCCGCTATGGGACATGGAGAACGTGCTCGTCTCGCCCCACACCGGCGCCCTCAACCCGGCCGAGGACGAGATCATCGCCCGCATGTTCGCCGAGAACGCGCGCCGCCTGCTGGACGGCCAGGAACTCGTGAACCGCATCGACCGCGTCAACTTCTACTGAGACACTGCAGCCGGCCCAGGCCTGCGGGGTGAACCGGTCGCATGCCCTTCAACCGATAGGATTCGCGTCATGCCCGTCCGCAGTGGAACCGACCAGACGCCCCCCGGATCCGCCCCCGCGGTGGTCCGGGCGATCGCGGTGCTGGACGCCCTCGCCGAGAGCCCCACGGGCTTCCTCTCGCTGTCCGCCCTGGCCCGCGAGTTGGGCATCCCGAAGTCGTCGGCCAGCACGATCTGCAACGCGCTGGAGGCCGGGATGCTGATCCGGCGCGAGGACATCGGCTACCGCTTGGGACGCCGCACCGTCGAGTTGGGCGGCGCCTACCTGTCCCGTATGGACCAGTTGGCCGAGTTCTACGACCACTGCACGAGCTCGGTGCTGTTCTCCGCCGAGACGGTCCGCCTATCCGTGCTGGCGGGGACGGACACGCTGTGCCTCGCCCGCTACGAGGGGCGTCCGGCCCTGCGCCTCACCTCGGGCATCGGGGACAAGTTCCCCGCCAACGCGTCCGCCCAGGGCAAGACTCTGCTGGCGCAGCTCGACGACTCCGAGGTCGAGCGGATCTTCCACGGGATCGGCGAGCTGCCGCAGGCGACGAACCGCAGCATCCGCACCGTGCCGGAGCTGCTCGCCGACCTGGGGCGCACCCGCAGGCGCGGCTACGGGCTGGACGAGTGCGAGGCCGCCGACCACGTCGTGGGCCTCGCCGTGGCGATCGCGACCCGCGGCGTCCGGAGCCCCATGCTGGCGGTGTCCGTCACCATGCTCGACTCCCAGGTCACCGATGAGCGCCGGGAGCGGGCCGTCTCGGAGCTGCGCCGGATCGCCACGGCCCTGGGCAACCCGATGGCCCGGGTCCAGCAGACGGCCTGATCCACCCCCGAGGGCATGGGGCTCGCAGTCTCGTCCTGTCGCGGGACCCTTCTCCTCCGGCACTGCGGGCGCTTCGTCCCTCCGCTGCGTTTCCTCGTGGTCCGTTTCGTGATGCCGCTCGCGGCAGCCCAGGGGCGCGGAGCGGTACCCAGGGCGCGTTCGATCTATTGAACAAGTTCGTTCGTCCTATTGGACTCTGTTCAGCATGTAGTGCATACTGATGTCACGAGATCACGGCAGATCTTCACCACGAAGGGCCACCTCATGACGCAGTCCTATGACGAGACGAAGGTAGATCCCGAGCAACTCCGGCGCGCCACCCTGGCGTCCTCGGTGGGGTCGGCCCTCGAGTACTACGACTTCTACATCTACGGCCT
>DATCGK010000500.1:0-3913 GCA_036508975.1 Candidatus Limnocylindrales bacterium | reverse complement strand
GCATCTCGGGCGGGTTGCGCTTCGTGGCCGTGGAGGGCACCGATCTGTCCAGCGGGACGCCCACGCTCGCGGTCTCGGCCGACGGCGTGCACTTCGTCTCAGCGGCCTTGCCCGCCGAGTTCGCCAACGCCCCGAGCGACTCGGTGGCGCTCCTCGCGCTCGACGATCGGGTGCTGCTCACCGACTGGCCGCAGACGTCGAACCCCGCCGATCAGGTGATCCACGTCTGGTCCGTGCCGGTGACCGGAGCGCCCCCGCCTCCCCCGGCGCCCACCCCGATCGCGACGCCGGCGATCCCGTCCGCCCCGCCCGCGCAGGTCACGTCTGTCTGGACCCCGGTGACGCTGCCCAGCGTGCCGTCAGCGGGCGCGTTCGGTGGCCCGGCCGGCGGCATCGCCGCGCTCCCGGGCGGGGGGTTCATCGACTTCGTCCCCGCGGCCCCGACGCGGACCCTGGTTTTCACCTCGCCGGACGGATCGCACTGGACCCAGACCGGCGAAATCACTGGAGAGGACGCCACAGGGATCACGGGGCCGGTGGCGAGCAACGGCCGGGTGTACGTGGCGCTCGGCAGCGAACCGGGCGGCGTGCACTACGCGATGCAGCGGAACGGGGCGGCCTGGGTGTCGACCGACTTGCGGAGCTGGACCAAGGCACCCGTGCAGGCCGCGTTCCAGGGCACGGGGTGGCGCTCCATCGCCGGTGGACCGGGAGAGTTCGTCGCGACGGGGTTCTCGGAGGCCGAGGGAGGCTCCCCGGCGTGGTTCTCTGCCGACGGGCTCCACTGGGCCGCCATCTCCGACGATCGCCCGTCGGTCAACGACACGGTCGAGGCCACCGGCGTAGTCCATGCGGCCGCAGGCTTCGTGATGGTCGGGCGGCTCGACAACGGGGCCGCCGCATGGACCTCGCCCGACGGCCGGCACTGGACGACGCACGCTCCACTGTCGGGTGGCGAAGACGTCGTCCTCGACGGGCTCGTGGACACAGGGCACGGATACCTATCACTCGGGTGGGGTGGCTCGCAGGTGGAGGCAACGGCCGGCGTTTTCCTCTCGCCAGTCGCGCCGTGGGTGTCCACCGATGGCACGACATGGAAGGCGGGTGCGTCCAGTCCGGCCCTCTTCGGGGTGGAGGGCATCTCGCTCGTCGCCGCGCCCGGCGGCTTCGTCGCGACCGGGTCGGTGGGCACCGCCGTCGGGTTGTGGACGTCCCGAGACGGCATCGACTGGGTCCCGGTCGCCGGCGTGCAGCTCGCGGATGCCAGCGAGTCCAGGCTCGTCTCGGACGGGCGCCACGTGCTGCTCGTGGTCAACGGCCAGAGCGGGACACGCGCCTTCGTGAGCGCGGGCATGGGGCCGGGTTGACAGCGCGTCACCCCGAGCGACGCCTCGGCGGGTGTCGGCGACCCGAACGTGCACGATCCGACGATCGTGCCAGCCGTGACCATTCACGTTCAACGCAGCGCCACGCGACGCCATCTGAACGTCACATGGAGGGCATGGTGGGTTTGAGCTTCGGCCGGTGTGCGCTCCTCCGGGGGCGGCTCATCCCGCTTGTCGCGATTGCGGGCCTCGCTGCTGGCTGTGTCGCCGGCTCGCCCTCGTCGGGCTCCCCCGGGGCCGCGGGCGCCGGTGCCGCCCCCACCCCGGCAGCGACCAGGCCGTTCGAGTTCGCGACACCAGCGTCATCGCCGGCGCTCGAGATCGTGCCCTGGGTGGATCGCCCGGCGCCGGCCTACGTCGAGCCGACGCCGAGGCCATATCCGACCGACGCCCGAGCGTGTCGTACGGCGGACCTCGCGGTCCGGGTCGGCCAGCCGGGCGCCGGTCTCGGGAACACCAATCTGCCGGTGGAGTTCGCGAACACCTCCGGCTCGCCGTGCCTGCTCAACGGCTATCCGACCATCAGCGGTCTGGGCGCCGATGGCAGCCTCGCGCCCTTGCCGGTCAGCCAGGGCAGCTACTTCGGGGACCCCGGGCCGGCGGCAAACATCGCTCCCGGAGAGGTTGCGGCGCTCAACATCTCCGGGGCCGACGCCTGCCCGGCAGCCCAGACCGGAGAGCGCAGGAGCTACCCGACGCTCCGGATCGGCTTGCCGGGCGGTGGCAGCGTGGACGTGCGCGTCGGCGCCTTCGACACGGTCTGTGGCGTGTGGGTCAGCCGGTTCGGCGTGCCCGCCGATGAGGTGCCGGTCCCGATCCCATCGCCCTCGCCGCTGACCGCGCGGATCAGCGCCCCGACCACGGCCGCGCCGGGAGAGAGCCTCGACTACACCGTCACCCTGACGAATTCCTCCGGCACCGACTACCCGCTCAACCCGTGCCCCATCTACGAGGAGTACGTCGGCTCTGGAACAGCGACGGTCTGGGTCGCTACCGTTCGCGACTACTCCCTCAACTGCGACGTGGCGAGCACCATTCCGGCGCGCGGCTCGGTGACGTTCGAGATACGTCTGCAGCTCCCCGTCGACCAGCCCGCCGCTCCCGCCGGCATGGCCAAGTTCGGCTGGGACGTCCAGGGCGGCGCCGGTCCCTACGCGAGCACACCGCTCGAGATCCGAGCCTCCGGAGGTTGATCGCCCAGGAGTAGGGCAGGTCGCCGCGACTCCGCACGCCCGGATCTCGCCGCACACCCTCGCTCGTTCGTGTCCGGTCGCGGTGATCGGGGGACCGATCAGGTCGATGCGATCGATGGTCGCCTGATCCGTTTCCAACCCTCAAGGTCGCCACTCGACGCAGAGCGTTTCACCCCGCGCCGGTTCGGCGCAGGCCCGATGGATCGTGCGGATCAGGGCGCGGTCAGCGCGCGGCCGAGCCAGACCAGCGAATCACCGTTCGAACCGTCGCTGCCGACCGCGACAAGCCCGTCTGGCACGAGGACCGCGGTTTGCACCTGCGGCCCCGTCGAGTTGTCCGCGAGGGGCGCCCGGTCCGTGGCGCCACCGATGTCGAGCGCGCGCCACGTGGTGCCATCGGTCGAGACGAAGAGCGGGAGCGGGCCGCGCGTGGCCCAGCCCTCCCACAGGATGTGCGTGCCGTCCGACGCGAACGACCGGAGCGGCCCGTTCACGTCGGACGACCACGGCGTCTTCGTCCACGTCCGTCCGTCGGTCGACGTCCACAAAATGGAGGACCCGCTGCTGGCCCCGCCCACCTCCTCCACAGCCACGAGCCCGGCCGACCCGGCGTCGAGGGTCTCAAGCTCCCCGCGACCGGTGACCGGTGACCGGCGTCCGGGTGGCCGCGCGCGTCCAGGTGGCCCCATCGCTCGAGTGCCACGCCGCCGGCTGCCCTGTCGGTCCGCTGTTGACGCAGCACATGGGCGGGCTGCCGCCCACGCTTCCCACCAGAATCCAGCCGCCGCCCCACGCGGTGACCCGCCGCAGATGCGCGCCCGCGAAGACCCCGGCAGGCATCGGTTCCCGGGTCCAGCTCGCGCCGTCGGGCGAGGTCCAGATCCAGGGATGGTCCCAGCCCGTGTCGCCGATGACCACGCCGCCGGAAGGACCGCTCGCGACGTCCGCGACGCTCGCGCCCTCGAAGCTCGACGGAGTCGCTCGTCGCGTCCACGCCCGACCGTCGGTCGACGTCCAGATCGCAACCGGCAAGGGATCGCACGTCATCCCCTCGCCGGGCGCACTGCAGTGGTCGACCCCCGAGGTCCCGATCCCCACGAGCACGCCCCCGATGACTCTGACGAACTGGATGGCCGAGTGCCCCTGGCCGGGATCGTCGGTGAACGTCAAGCTCCAGGTCACGCCGTCCGGGGATAGCCAGGCCGCAGCGCGCGAGGTTGCGCCGCTCACGCTCCCAACGGCGACGTACCCGCCCTGCCACGGCACGATGGCGCCCGCCAGGGCGGAGCCATCGGCCGACCCCGGCAGGACGGACGGGGCGCTCCATTGCAGGCC
>DATCGK010000499.1:0-4723 GCA_036508975.1 Candidatus Limnocylindrales bacterium | reverse complement strand
GAGCGGGTGAGATTCGAACTCACGAGAGCTTGCGCCCCGGCGGTTTTCAAGACCGCTGCCATCAACCACTCGGCCACCGCTCCGTCGCGCATTCTACGCGGCGGTGCCCGGCCTCCGGACCGGTACCGGCCGGGTGTTGGCCGGTCGCGACCGTCAGGGAACCGCGATGACGACGGTGCCGGCGATCTTGTCGTGCCAGCCCTGGCGGCGGGCGTCGAACAGGATCCAGATGAAGCCGAGGTAGAAGACGGCAATGCTGACCCAGAAGCCGATCAGGCGCACGAAGGCCTGGCCCATGGTCACCGGGCCGCCGTCGTTCTCGCGGACGACGCGCAGGTGGAAGACCTTCATGCCGGGCGTCTGGCCGCCGTGTCCCCAGAACCAGGGCATGTAGACGAGGTAGACGAGGAAGATCGCCAGCAAGAAGAGCACGCTGGCGCCCGCGAGCCGGGTGTAGCCGTTCGAGGCCGCGGCCGCGGCAATCACGTTGAGCACGACGGTCACGGCCATCATGATCGCGCCCATGATGAGCGCGTCGACCAGGTACGCGATGAACCGCGCGCCGTTGCCGGCGTAGAACACGCCCGGGGCGGGCTGCTGCATAAACGTTCCTCCCTGCGATCCCTGTTCCGGCGGGGATCACGCCGAGCCTCCGTGAGCCGCTCCCGGACGCCCCCTCAGGCGCCGGGCGGTGTCCCGATGATGTCGGTGCCCATGTACGGGCGGAGCACGCCCGGGACGGTCACCGTGCCGTCCGCGTTCTGCCAGGCCTCCAGGATCGCGACCACGATCCGGGGGAGCGCCAGGCCGGACCCGTTGAGCGTGTGCACCAGCTCCGGCTTGGAGCCCGGGGCCGGGCGGTACCGGATCGCCATGCGGCGCGCCTGGTAGTCGCCGAAGTTGGAGCAGGAGCTGACCTCCAGCCAGCGCTCCACGCCCGGCGCCCACACCTCCAGGTCGTACTTCCTGCGCTGGACGAAGCCCATGTCGCCGGTGCTCATCAGGAGCACCCGGTACGGGAGGCCGAGGCGCTGGAGCAGGACCTCGGCGCGTGCGGTGATCCACTCGAGCGCCTCGGGGCTGTCCTCCGGCTTCTCGAACATGACCATCTCCACCTTGTCGAACTGGTGGACCCGCAGGATCCCGCGGGTGTCCTTGCCGGCGGCGCCCGCCTCGCGACGGAAGCAGGGCGAGTAGGCGGCGTACCGGATCGGCAGCTCGGAGGCCTCGAGGATCTCGTCACGGTGGAGGTTGGTGACCGGGACCTCGGCCGTGGGAATGAGGTACAGGTCGTCCCGCGTGACGACGTACATCTGGTCTTCCTTGTCCGGGATCTGGCCCGTGCCCCGCGCCGACGCGGCGTTCACCACGGCCGGCGGCCACACCTCGGTGAAGCCGTGCTCGGTCGTGTGGACGTCCAGGAACCAGCTGATCAGGCTCCGCTGCAACCGCGAGCCCGCGCCCTTGTAGACCGGGAAGCCGGAGCCGGCGATCTTGGCGCCGCGCACGTTGTCGATGATGTCGAGCGCCTCGCCGATCTCCCAGTGCGGCCGCCGCGCCCAGGTCCCGCCGCCCGCCACCGGGACCTCGTGCTCGCCGGGGTCACCCCACGTCCGGACCGTGAGGTTCGCCTCCTCGCCGCCCACCGGGACGTCGGGGTCCGCCGGGTTCGGGATGCGGAGGAGCAGGTCCTCAAGCTCCGCCTCTGTCGCCGCGAGGTCCGCGTCGATCTCGTCGATCCGGGCGCCGGCCCGCGTGGAGGCATCCCGCAGCTCGGCCACCTCGGGCCCGTCCGGCTTCGCGCCACCGCGGATGGCCTCGCCAACCCGCTTGCTCGCCGCGTTCCGCTCCGCCTTGAGGTGGTCCGATTCGGACTGCAGGTGCCTCCGCTTCGCGTCCGCCTCCAGGGCGCGGTCCACGATCGCCGGGTCCTCGCGCTTGTCGATGGCGCCCTGGCGGATCCGGTCGGGCTCCTCCCGGAGCCGCTGCACCCCGACGCTCATCGGGTCGCCTCCCCCGTGCCCGCCGCGGCACCGGCCGCGCGCAGCCGGCCGGTGACGAACTCGTGATCGAGGCTCGCGAGCAGCCAGCCCGCGCGCGGGCCGTTCGCCCGTCCCAGGAAGGCGAGGTAGAGGGCGTTGAACGCGGCCCTGGCCTCCAGCGCCTGGGCGGCGGCGGCCGCGAAGATCGCGGATTGCCACGCCTCGCCCGATGCCGGGGCATCTGCCTCCGCGGCCGTTGCCAGGGCGGCCAGGAAGTCACGCTGCCCTGGCGTGAGCCCCGACGCCTCGGCCGGGAGGGCGTCACGCCGGATCTCGATCCTCGCCCGCTCCGGGGCGTATGCCTCCAGCCAGCGACGGACGGCGGCCAGGCGGACGTCCAGCTCGGCAGCCTCGAGATCGGTGAGCGGACTGCCCTTCTCCGCGGCAACGCGCTCGAGGACGTCCACGCCCGGGACCTGGACCAGGAGCGCGAGGTGCGCGAAGGCCGGGCGGAACGCGGCGGCGGCCGAGGCCACGTCCGCGGCCGGGTCGAGGAGTGAGTAGCGGAAGATCGACTCGTGGCCGGACGGGAGCTCGCCCTTGACTTCGCGGCCGGCGGTGGCGGCGCCCAGGCGGTCGAACTCGTCGAACAGGCGCGGGATGGCGTCCGTGCCTTCCGGGTCGAAGTCGAGCGCGGTCTCCGGGCGCTGGCGGACGAACAGGAACCGCAGCTGCTCCGCCGGCACGACGCTGCCGATGGTGTGGGCGGCGGCCCCGCGTCCCTTGGACGTGGACATCTTCTTGCCGCCGATGTTGAGGAACTCGTACGGGAAGTTGAGCGGGGGCTCGCGGTCGAAGACCTCGCGGCTGATCGCGTTGGACCGGTCCCGGGAACCGCCGGCCGTGGCGAGATCCTTGCCGTTGGGTTCAATGGTCACCCCGAACAGGCTCCACTGCGCCGCCCACTCCAGGTTCCAGGGCAGCTTCGCGGCGCCGCCGAACGGCGCGATCCGGCCAGTCCAGCCGCAGCCCACGGCCCACTCGACGAGGTCCGCGCGACAGGCCACGGAGACCGTCTGGCCGTCCCAGTCGGACGCGATCGTCGTGCCGACCTTGCCGCAGCTGGGACAGATGACCCCCACGGGCAGCCAGTGGTCCGGGTGCTGCACGTTGGCGACCCGGCGGTAGACGTCCCGCACGACCTGCGCCCTGTCCAGGGCGGTCCTGATGAACGGGTCCACCTGCCCGGTGGGATAGATGTCGCTCATCCAGTAGTAGCGGTCCGGGTGGATGCCGAGGCCGGCGAACGTGTCGATGAAGATGCCGGCGAAGTGGCGGGCGTACGAGGCGTGGCAGTCGCCGGCGGGGTCCGGGACGTGCGCCAGCGGGCGACCCATCTCGCGCTCGATCGCGTCGGGTGAGAGCAGCGCCTGGGCGTCCATCGGGTCCAGGTCGTCGACACCGTAGAGGAGCGTGGTCTCGAGGCCGCGGGCGCGCAGGGCGCGGGTGATGACGTCCAGGATGACGGGGCCGCGGATGCTGCCGACGTGGACCGTCCCGGAGGGCGTCTTGGAGTCGTTGACGACCTGCGGGCCTTCGACGCTCGCGGCCAGCTCATCGGCCCAGTCCACGGTCAGTGCCCCTTTCGCTGGCGCCGCCGGGGTCCCCCGAGGCGACGGTTCGCGGCTCGGGGCCGGTGGCGGCGTGTGCTAGCTGATCTCGACGATCGTGTAGGCGAAGTCGCCGGCGGGGACCTTGACGACGACCTTCTCGCCCTTCTTGCGGCCCAGCAGCGCGCGGCCGACGGGTGACTCGTTCGAGATGCGGCCGGCGGCCGGCTTCGCCTCGGCGGAGCCGACGATCATGAACGTCTCGGGCCCGCTGTCGCCCTCGACCTTGACCGTTGATCCGATCTGCACGTGGTCCGTGCTGGTGTGCTCGTCGATGAGCGACGCGTTCTTGATCATCGACTCGAGCGCCTGGATCCGGCCCTCGACGAACGCCTGCTCGTTCTTGGCGTCCTCGTACTCGGCATTCTCGCTGAGATCGCCGTGCTCCTTGGCGTCGTGGATGCGCTGCGCGATCTCGGGCCGGCGCACAGCCAGCATCTCGTCCAGCTCCGCCCGGAGCTTGTCGAGGCCGTCCTTGCTGATGTAGGTGGTCTTGTTGTTCACGCGGGCGAGACCCCCGAGATGCGGACCGGCGCGGAGAGCGCCGCCGCTCGGTCGGTTTGAACAAAAGAACCCCGTGGCGCACCCGGCGCCGCGGAGGTTCGCGGATCGGCCGGAATGGTATCGGCGCGGCCCGTTTTCGTCAAAGTTCGGGGTCCAGGACCCCGGCGGCCGGGGCCCGGTCACGAAGCGGGCGCGGGCGAACCGCCGGCGGACCCGTCAGAACCGGATCAGGCGGGCCTCGGCCGGCCCACGGCGGACCCGTCAGAACCGGATCAGGCGGGCGGCGTTGTCGTGATAGACGGCGCGCAGGACGGCATCGGGCAGGTCCAGGCCGTGGACCCGCCACCGGCCCTGGCTGGGGGCCTCGTCCGGGTCGGCGTCGTAGGGGAACGATTCGTCGGCGGTCTCGAGAAACCGGTAGTGGACGGCCCATGACGCGGCGTCGGGGGGCGCGTCGGTGCCGAACAGGACGCGGTCGGCCCAGCGCAGGATGAACGAGCGGGCGGTGTAGGGCTGGCGGCCGAGCTCGGCGATCCGCGCCGCCAGGTCCACGTTGAAGTTCGGTGC
>DATCGK010000498.1:0-4357 GCA_036508975.1 Candidatus Limnocylindrales bacterium | reverse complement strand
CATCAATGCCACTCGTCATGCCTGGCGGCGTGACGGCGGAGTCCGGCTGATCCGGATCACCGACGAGGCAGCGTCGGCCACCGGCGGGCGGAGCGACTCGATCGAGGCTGACCGGGTCGTCGACGGCGGGCTCGAGCCCGGTGCCTCGCTCGCGAGCCGCGACGCACTGGCGCGCGCCTTCGCTCGGCTCTCGATCGACCATCGCGCGATCCTCGCCCTCCACCATCTCGAGGGGTACCGGGTGGATCAGATCGCCGTCGTCCTCCGGCGGCCCGTCGGGACCGTGAAGCTTCGTGGCCTGGGCGAACGGGGACCTGGCGACGGCGGAGGACCGGTTCCGCGCCGCCCGCGCTTCGGTCGGCCCAGCCGGCGGGCAGGACGCGTTCGAATGGTCGGGTCCGCTCGCCCGCATCATGGTGGAGCTCGGGCGGGACACGGACGCCGGGGACCTGCTTGTCGGGTTCCGCGACGACCCGACGGATCCCAGGCCGCGGATCGCGGCTTGCGGGATTGGGGCGGTGATCGCGGCTCGGCGGGGCGACCTCGCCGAGGCCCTGCGGCTGTCCGCCGACGCCGAGGCGATGGCCGCAGCCACCGACTTCCTGATCGATCAGGGAGACGCGGCGCTCGACAGGGCCGAGGTCCTCTCCCTCGCGGGTCGCACGGCCGCAGCCCGTGCGTCGGCGGAAGAAGCGCTCGATCGCTTCGAGCGCAAGGAGTACGCGATCGGCATCCGTCGCGCCCGGGCATTCGTCGACGCGCTGCCGGTGCACGAACGACGCTAGCCAATCCCGGCCGTGGTCACTCCTCGGGCGCGCTGCCCTCCCGGCCTGCCGCCTCCAGCTCAGCCGTGACCCGGCGCAGGAACGTCATCACCGCCCGGCGGCCGTCCGCGTCCAGCCCGGCCAGTGCACGCTCCACCGCGTCGCCGCGCCAGCGATAGGCGCTCTCGACCATCTCGACGGACTCGGGCGTCAGGGCGACGTGGACCACGCGCCGGTCGTCGGGGTCCGCCCGCCGCGCGACGGTGCCCGCGGCCTCGAGCTCGCTGACGACCCGGCTCGCCCAGCCGTACGAGATCCCCAAGCCCGCCGCGAGCTCGCCGATCGTCCGCTCCCCGTGCTGGTACACGTGGATGGCGGCCCGGATCGCGTGGCTGGACGCCGCCGCCGAGCCGTGAGGCGCCGTGGACGAAGCTTGGCCCGCCCGGCCGCCATCCGTTCCCCGGGTTGCGTGCGAAGCATGGATGAGCTCGAGCAGCAGCCGGCTGGTCTCGAAGGCGTCCTCGCCCAGGGGCCCGGCTTCGGGAGCCACGGTCGGCGGCGAGTGGGGCTGGACACGCTCGGACACGGTTGTTATCCTACAGAAAACATTTCGTAAGTCAAGGATCACGCGGCCCTCAGCCGGCCGCCACGGTCGCCTTCGAGGAGCCACGCGCATGGCGTCGACACGGAACGAGCGCCCGGAGGGCCCGGCGATCCACGCCGAGGGCCGCGGCCGATGGGTCGGGCTCGCGATGCTCAGCGTCGGCGTCGCGATGATCATCGTGGACGCGACGATCGTCAACGTCGCCGTCCCTTCGATCATCAAGGAGCTCAAGCTAGACTCGACCCAGGCCGAGTGGATCAACACGATCTACGCCCTCGTGTTCGCGGCGCTGCTGATCACGCTGGGGCGCCTCGGCGACGTGTTCGGCCGGCGCCGGATGTACCTCGCCGGGCTGGGCCTGTTCATCGCCGCCTCGGTGCTCGCCGGGATCGCCCCCAACGGGGACATCCTGATCCTCGCCCGCGTGCTCCAGGGCCTCGGCGGCGCCATGATCCTGCCGGCGACACAGGCGATCCTGAACTCCAACTTCCAGGGCCGCGACCGGGCGATCGCGTTCGGCATCTGGGGCTCGGTCATCGGCGGCGTCGCGGCCGTGGGACCGCTGCTGGGCGGCTTCCTGACCACCTACGCATCGTGGCGCTGGGCGTTCTTCGTCAACGTCCCGGTCGGGCTGTTCGCGATCGCCGGCACGCTCCACTACATCGGCGAATCGCGGGACGAGCACGCGAAGCCGGGCTTCGACCTGCCGGGGTTCCTGCTGATCACCGGCGGCCTCGGGGCGTTCGTGTTCGGGCTGATCGAGGGCCGGACGTACGGCTGGTTCACGCCCAACCCCCTCCACCCGTTCGGGTTGCTGGGCCTCAGCTGGCCGCTGGATACGGTCTCGATCACGCCGTTCACGCTCGGGTTCGGGGTGGTCGCGATGCTGCTGTTCGCGGCCGTCGAGTCGCGCCGGCGGGCGGCCGGCAGCTTCTACCTGTTCGACTTCACGCTGTGGCGCTACAAGGGGTTCCGGTACGGGAACCTCGCCGGCACGATCGTCTCGCTGGGCGAATTCGGGCTGCTGTTCGTGCTGCCGCTGTTCCTCCAGGGCGTGCTGGGCTACTCCGCCTTCGACACCGGCGCCGTGTTCCTGTCGCTGGCCGTGGGCGCCTTCTTCGCCGCCCCGGGCGCCGCGACGCTGTCGCGCCGCTACGGGCCGCGCTGGGTGGTCACGATCGGGATGTCGCTCGAGGCGGTCGGCATCATCGCGACGACGCTGCTCATCTCGACCTCGGTCAACGGGCTGATGCTCGTGGTGCCGCTGTTCGTGTATGGGGTCGGGGTCGGGTTCGCGACGGCGCAGCTGACGAGCATCGTGCTGTCCGACATCCCGGTGGAGCTGTCGGGGATCGCGTCAGGCGCGAACTCGACGCTGCGCCAGGTCGGCTCGGCGCTGGGCATCGCGATCCTGGGGACCGTGCTGTTCTCGACCCTGGTCACGCGCAGCGGCGACAACATCGCCGCGGCCCTGCCCAGCGTGTCGCCGACCTGCCGGGCCCTGGTCGTCACGCTCGTGGACGAGACGGCGGGCCAGGTGCTGCCCGCGCTGCGGAACCCGTCGGCCGCGGCGGGTTCGGCATTCGGCGGCGGGCCGTCGACACTGCCGCCGGAGCAGGTCGCATGCTTCGCCGACCCGACGTTCCTCGCCTCGCTCCGGCAGACCGTCGCGCCGATCGAGAACGGGTTCGTGGACGCCGCGCGGCTGGCCGGGTTCGTGGCCACCGGCTTCGTGGCGCTGGGCGTCGTGTTCTCGCTGCTGCTGCCGGCCGGGCGACGGCAGCCGCTCCCGATCCGGGTCCCCGCGCGCGAGGCCGTCGTCCGGGAGGGGCCGCCCGACCCAGCCTGACGGCCGTACGCTACGCGCGATGCGTGCTCGGGACTGGCCCCCGGTTGATGTCTCGCGGATCCGCGAGATCGTGTCCGCCGCGCGCGGCCGGGGGACGTCGCGCTCCTCGAGCCCAATGCGCGCGGGATCCTTTCGCGACCGACCTGATCGGATGGGCGGTCGTCGGCGGGATCGGGGACACGACGACCGGGCCCGGTCGGCTCGAGGAGACCGCCGATGGCGGCCTCCATTGGCTCGCCTCGCCGTTCAAGGCCTCGGTCGACTCGGTGTGCTTCGCGGGCCCGAGCCTCGGCTGGACGGCAGCTGGTTCGGGCGTGTACCGGTCGCTCGATGGCGGGCGAGGGTGGACCCGGGTCGCAGGCGGGCCAAACGACGCGGTGAACTCCGGGTGGCAGGCGACCGTCCGCGGACTGGGCTGGTCGGCGAACCGAGATCGACCGTCCGGGCGCGGAGCGCGACCCGACCGGAACGTACCGCGTCGCGCTCATCAGGCGCTTACTTGTGCCTCTCCTACCCCGATGCGAGCCGGACAATGAGTGCCCCCACGACATGCACGATGAGCCACGCGTCCTCGCGGGTTGCCTGCGTTGCATGGTGGGCGTCACCCATCTCACTCCGGTCGGCAGCGACCCAATGCATTGCTTTCTCGATGGCCTAGACGAGAGGCGTATCGTGCGCGCCCAGAAGGCGCTTCTTCCTCGCCGAGCGGGCGAGATCGCCAAGTTGGTTTCCTTCGCAGCCAAGCGCCTCCAGCATCTCGGGGGCATGCGAAATGCGTGGTCATAACTAGGGTCGGGATGGGCGCGGCGGGCGCCGAGGTTCCACGACTTGTGTGCAACCACTGGCCACCGTCGATGATCGCAGGTGAGGTTTCGATTCAGGGCCCGTGGGCCAACTAGAACGACTGTTCGTATCATCGGGACCGACGCCCCCTCGCTCGGATGGAGGTCCCGAATGCTCAACACCGCGGAGTTGCGAGTCCTCGGCGAGCAGAACCCTCGGCTCGAGCATCGCCATGGCGATCGCTGGATCCGCATGGAGCGGACGATCCCGATGATCACGGATCGATACCCGCGTTCGTATCGGGGAACCTGGCGGTGCTCGACCTGTGGCCTCGTCGTCCTGCATGAATGGCGGGCG
>DATCGK010000497.1:0-3852 GCA_036508975.1 Candidatus Limnocylindrales bacterium | reverse complement strand
CGATCATCGACGGCGGCAACACCAACTTCCACGACGACGTCCGGCGCCACGCCGTGCTCAAAGCGAAGGGCATCAACTACGTCGATGCCGGGACGTCGGGCGGGGTCTGGGGCCTCCAGGTCGGCTACTGCCTCATGACCGGCGGCGAACCCGAGGCCGTGAAGCCGCTGGAGCCGGTCTTCCTGTCCCTCGCGCCTGAAGGCGGCTACCTGCACGTCGGCGGCCCGGGCGCCGGGCACTACGTGAAGATGGTCCACAACGGGATCGAGTACGGCCTGATGCAGGCGTACGCCGAGGGCTTCGAGATCATGCACGCCTCGGACTACGACCTCGACCTCGGCGGCATCGCGGAGATGTGGAACCACGGCTCCGTCGTCCGGTCGTGGCTGCTGGAGCTGGCGGTCCGCGCGTTTGCCTCGCAGGGCAAGGACCTGGAGCACCTCAAGGGCTGGGTCGCGGACTCCGGTGAGGGCCGCTGGACGGTCCAGGAGGCGATCGACAAGGACGTCCCCGCGCCGGTGATCACGCTCAGCCTGCTGACCCGGTTCCGGTCGCGCCAGGACGACTCCTATGGCGCCAAGGTGCTCGCCGCGCTCCGCAACGAGTTCGGCGGCCACGCGGTGAAGACGGAGTAGGCGTGGCGAACGCACGCCGAGCCGCCAGCGAGCCTTCCGTCGCGCCGGCCTCAACCACCGAAACGGTGCCCGCCCCCGCGCCGCCCGCGAAGAAGGACGCTCCCCGCACCATGCGGGGCCTCCGCCTCGCCACGGAGAACCGCCGGCGCGCCGCCTCGGCCAGGCCCCTCGACAACCCGCTCCGCGAGGGCCTCCGCCTGGAGCGCGTCCCGGACCCGGCGGTCTTCGTGCTGTTCGGCGCCACCGGCGACCTCGCCCACCGCAAGGTCATCCCCGCGCTGTTCCAGCTCTGGCGCACGCACCTGCTGCCCCACGAGTTCACCCTCGTGGCCGTCGGCCGCCGGGACTACTCGGACGACGACTTCCGCCGGGAGCTGAAGCAGGCGCTCGACGTGTTCTCGCGCGTCCAGCCGGTGGACCGCGAGGCGTGGGACGACCTTGCCTCCCGGATCTTCTACCATCGGGGCGACTTCGGGGACCCGGCCGCCTACGCGTCGCTGGCCGACAGGCTGGACCGCATGGACCAGGGGCGCGGCACCCGCGGCAACCGGCTCTTCTACCTCGCCACCCAGTCGTCCCAGTTCGCCGAGGTCGTCGCGCAGCTTGGAAAGGTGGGCCTGGACCACGAGCGCCATGAGGGTGGCTGGCGGCGGGTGGTCATCGAGAAGCCGTTCGGCCATGACCTGGAATCCGCGATCCGCCTCAACCGCGAGGTCGGCAAGGTCTTCCGGGAACGGCAGGTCTACCGCATCGACCACTACCTGGGCAAGGAGACCGTCCGGAACCTGCTTGTCTTCCGGTTCGGCAACGGCATCTTCGAGCCCATCTGGAACCGTCGCCACATCGACCACGTGCAGATCACGGTGGCCGAATCGATCGGGATCGAGAACCGCGGCGCGTTCTACGAGGAGACCGGCGCCAGCCGCGACTTCCTCCAGAACCACCTGCTCCAGTTGCTGAGCCTGGTGGCGATGGAGCCGCCCGCGACCTTCGAGGCCGACGCGCTCCGCGACGAGAAGGTGAAGGTCATCCGGGCCGTCGGCAGGCTCACCCCGGAGCAGGCGCGGCACGACGTCGTGCGCGGCCAGTACGGCCCGGGATGGGTGTCGGCGAAGCCCGTGCCCGCCTACCGGAACGAGCCGAACGTGGACCCGGCGTCCGAGACGGAGACCTTCATCGCGGCCCGCCTCACCATCGACGACTGGCGCTGGTCCGGCGTCCCGTTCTACCTGCGGATGGGCAAGCGCCTGCCGAAGCGTGCGACCGAGATCGCGATCCAGTTCAAGGAGGTCCCGCACCAGCTGTTCAAGGACAGCGCCACGGATCCCGAGCCGAACCTGCTGGCGATGCGGATCCAGCCCGACGAGGGGATCATGCTGCGCTTCGGCGCCAAGGTCCCGGGCCTGGGCATCGACGTCCGCAACGTGACCATGGACTTCACCTACGGCTCCGCGTTCCAGACCGACAGCCCGGACGCCTATGAGACGCTGATCCTCGACGCGCTCCTGGGCGACGCCTCGCTGTTCACGCGTGCCGACGAGGTCGAGGAGGCGTGGTCCATCGTGGACCCGGTCATCACCGCGTGGGCGGAGGAGCCTGCTCCCGACTTCCCGAACTACGAGGCCGGCAGCTGGGGGCCCGAGGCGGCCGATGACCTGCTCGCCCGAGAGGGCCGACGGTGGCGGAGGATCTAGGCCGGGGCGGCGGGATCCGGCAGACCGTGCCCGCCAGACCCGCCAGACTCGCCGGGGCGCCGGAGCCGGGCGAGATCATCGCCGTCGGAACGAGGGCGAGTGGCGACGGGCGCATCGAGCCGATCGAGGCGCCGCTGCCCGGCGAACCCATGCTCCGCTGGCTCTCGCACGCTCAGACCATCGACGAGATCGAGAAGGAGCTGGGCCGGATCTGGGCCCAGCCGAACCTGGTCGTGGACTCGGACGGCGAACGGCAGGGCCGCTATATCGCCGTGCGGACCAGCGTCATGAACCTCGTGGTGCTGGCCCAGCAGCCGGAGGTGGGCGAGCGCGCGGCCGAGGCGATCGGCCGCCTGACGGGCCGCCACCCCAGCCGGACGATGATCGTGCTGTCGGCGGACCCGGACGGACCGGCTTGGCTGGACGCGCGGATCGAGGCCCACTGCGTGCTGCCCCGGGCGGACGCGCCGGAGACCTGCTCCGAGCTGATCTACCTGACTGCGGGCGGCGAGACCGGCCGGCACCTGACCGCGCTCGTCGCGCCGCTGCTCATCCACGACCTGCCGGTGACGACATGGTGGCCGGGGGAGCCGTCGCTGGGATCGGAGCCGACAGACGACGTGCTGGATCTCACGGACCGCCTGGTGGTGGACGGCTCCGGCTGGTCCGGCGACGGCCTTGCGCGCCTCCGCCAACTGGCACGCCTCTATGACCTCCACGAGCGGATCGCGATCCGCGACTTCGCGCTCGCCCGCCAGTCGCGCTGGCGCGAGGCGATCGCGACCGTCTTCGACCTCCCCGAGTTCCTCCCCTACCTCGCGCACGTCCGCCGGATCGCGGTGACGTACGGGACGCACGACGAGACGGGTGCGCCGGGCACCACGAACGTTGTCAAGCCGCTCTACCACGCGGCATGGCTGGCGACCCGGCTGGGGATGCGGGTCGTCGCGCCGCTGGCGCCGGTCGAGGCGAAGAGGCGCGGCAGCGCGGCGGGCGGACGGCTCCGCCCCGGCGAGAAGGCGCCGCTCCACCGCGGCCTGGCGGCGAGCCTCCGCAGCGGATCTGCCGACGTGAGCGTGGTGATCCGTCCGGTCGCCTCGGCGATGCCACCCGGCACGACCCTCCGCTTGGAGCTGCGCGCCGAGCGTCGCGGCTCGGAGCTGCGCGCCGACGTGACGGCCGAGGCCGAGAACGTCCACGTCCACGCCTGGCTGGACGGCGTCGAGGCGCTGGACCGGACCTTCAAGGCGCCGCGCCGCAGCGAGGCCGACCTGCTCGGCGAGGCCCTGGAGGCCGGCGGCCGCGATCCGCTCGCGACCGAGACGATCCGCATGGCGGCACGGCTCGCCGGTCCTGCCACCCCGGGGTACGCCCGGGCGTCGGCGGCGGCCGCGGCGACCGCTGCCGGCGCGCTCGCCACCGGCGCGCATCCCGATTGACCGCCCGAGGCTGACTCGCACCGATGACCGCTCCAGGAGACCTGCACCGATGACCCCCCAGCGACCCCGCCGCCTGCCCATCGT
>DATCGK010000496.1:0-2162 GCA_036508975.1 Candidatus Limnocylindrales bacterium | reverse complement strand
CTCATCGCCGAGGTGGCGACGGGACGTTTCCGCTGGGTGAATTCGGCCGCCTGCGCCCTGCTCGGCTACACCCGAAGCGAGCTGCTCGAGCTGACAGTCCACGACATCTATCCCGCGCCGGACCTGCCGATGGCCCTCGACCGGTTCCAGGCCATCGCCGACGGTCGAATCCCCGCGGCGAGGTCGGTTCCCTGCAGGCGAAAGGACGGCACCACCCTGCTGGCCGACATCAAGGGGTCGTCGGCCGTCGTGGACGGCGTACCCTGCATCATCGGCTTCTTTACCGATGTCACCGAGCTCCGTCGACTCGAGGTCCAGGATCGCAAGCTCGCCCAGGCGGTCGAGCAGACGAGCGAGGCGATCCTGATCGCCGATCTCACGGGCACGATCGAATACGTCAACCCGGCCTTCGAGCGAGTATCCGGCTACCGTCGTGACGAGGCGGTCGGGGCGAACCCGCGGATCCTCAAGAGCGGTCGCCAGTCGGCGGCCTTCTACCGGGCGCTGTGGCGCCGTCTGACGCGTGGCCAGAGCTGGACCGGGACGCTGATCAATCGGCGCAAGGACGGCTCGCTCTACGAGGAGGACGCGACGATCTCACCGATCCGCCGCCCGGGCGGCGAGATCACCGGGTATGTCGCGGTCCAGCGCGACGTCACGGCGCTCCGCGCTGCGGAGTCCGGTCTCGCCCGCGAATTCCGCGAACGTGCCGAAGTGGCCGCGGCCCTCGCCCGCCTCCGGCCCGGCTCAAGTGCCGAGGCGACGGCCGCGGTCATCTGCGACGAGCTCCTGGGCCTGCCCGGCATCGACGTCGCGGTGATCGTCAACTTCCTCGACCCGCAGCGGGCCGTCCTGCTCGCCGTGAGTGGACCCGACGGCCTGCCGATGGCTGCCGGTCGGCCGTTGCCGGCCGCGCGCGCCAGCTACCTGTACGAGCGGGCGGCGCAGGGTCCCTGGGCCGAAGCGTGGCGGCCGCGGCCCGCGGACGGGCCGGGTGGCCAGGTGATGGCCGAGCTCGGCATCCGGGCGGTCGCCTATGCCCCGATCCGCGACGGCGACGGCCTGCTCGGCGTGGTCGGCGTCGGCACGCGCGACGAAGCGTACGTCCGCCATCTGATCGACCAGCTCCCGGCCGTCGGCGAGTTTGCGGCGACCGCGAGTGCGCTGCTCAGCGGGCAGCTCGAATGGGGCCACCGGGACGAGCTGGTTCGGGAGCGCGTCCGGCGTGTCCTGGCGAAGGGCGGTCTCAGGCCGGTCTTCCAGCCGATCGTGGCGCTCGCCTCGGGCGAGCCCGTCGGCTACGAGGCGCTCACCCGGTTCGCCGATGGCACGCCGCCCGATCGGATGATCGCCGAGGCGCACTCGGTGGGTTTGGGTCTCGAACTTGAGATCGCCTGTCTCGCGGCCGCGCTCGAGGCGTCCGAAACGCTGGCGCCCGACTGCTGGCTCAGCATGAATGCCTCGCCAGAGGTGATCCTTCACCCGAGCGAGTTGCCCGGGCTCCTGGCCCATCGGTCGCGCCGGATCGTGATCGAGGTCACCGAGCACGTCGAGATCGACGACTACGCGGCGGTCCGCGCTGCAGTCGCAGGCTTCGGGCCCACGGTCAGCCTCGCCGTCGACGACGCGGGCTCTGGCTTCGCAAGCCTTCGCCATGTCGTCGAGCTCCGGCCACAGTTCCTCAAGCTCGACATCAGCCTCGTGCGTCACGTGGATCGCGACCTGACCCGCCAGGCGATGATCGCCGGCTTGAGTCAGTTCGCGGCACGGGCCGGCTGCGAGGTCATCGCTGAGGGCATCGAGGACCCCGCCGAGCTCCAGATGCTTCGCGAACTCGGCGTCCAGTTGGGCCAGGGCTACCTGCTCGGGCGACCGGAAGCAGTGTCCCGACCGATAGACGAGGCGTGAGGGCGCCCGGGCTCGCTGCCGCATGGCTCGACGGGGCCCGTCGACGACCGGCGGGCTGGTGGCTCCTCGCTGACTGCCTTGCGCACCGTCGCGAGCACGGTCCCCGGGCGCGGTTGGACGCCTCATTTCGGATTTCACGGGTTTTGGCCACCCTGTTTCGCGCGAATTGGACACCCCGTTTCGCGAAATGCGCAGTCATTGACCGCCTCCGACCGGGCGAGAGCTTCCGCATGGAGACGAGCTTCGGCGCGTAC
>DATCGK010000495.1:0-3731 GCA_036508975.1 Candidatus Limnocylindrales bacterium | reverse complement strand
AGTTCGGCCTCGACAAGGGCGATGTCGGGGGCCGTGTGGACGGACAGGTCGGTGCCCTTCGGGAAGTAGTCGCGGAGCAGGCCGTTCGTGTTCTCGTTGCTCGGCCGCTGCCAGGGCGAGTGCGGATCGCAGAAGTAGATCTCCGTCGTCGCCAGGGCCGCGGCTATCTCGGTGTGGCGGGCCATCTCGCTGCCCTGGTCCCAGGTGAGCGTCCGCCGCAGATGCGCTGGCAGGTCCGCGAGCGCCGCCACGACGGCGTCGCGCACACTCGCCGAGTCGTGCCTGGTGCCGGGCAGGTGCCCCAAGAGCGTGTATCGGGTCGTGCGCTCGACCATCGTGACGATCGCCGAGGCGTTGGCGGCACCCGCGATGAGGTCGCCTTCCCAGTGTCCGGGCTCGAGGCGATCGAGAACCGCTGCAGGGCGCTTGCCGATTGGCGTCATGCCGATGAGCGGGCCGGAGCGTCGTTCCCGGGCGTGGCGGCGCGACAGGCGCGCGCGGCGCCGCTGGTGGAGGACCCGCCCCGGAAGCTCTCTTGGCAGGCCACCGAGGTCGGGACGATAGACGGCCTGGTAGATCGTCTCGGCACACAGCCAGCGCTCGGGCTCGTCGGGGTATCTGCGGCGCAGCTCGCGGGAGACCTGCTCGGGGCTCCAGCGCGCCATGAGCCTGCCCGCGACCCAGTCGCGCAGCGCCGGGTCGCGGGCCAGACGACTCGGCCGGTGCAGGCGGCGACGGCCCAGCGCACGCCAGTGAGCCTCGAAGGGCCGATAGCGACCTGCCGCGTCGGCACCGCGGGCGAGCTCGCGGCTGATCGTGGACGTCGACCGCCCCATCAGGGCGGCGATCTCGCGCATCGTGCGCTGCTCCCGGCGCAAGTCGGCCAGGCGGACCCGCTCGTCTTCGGACAGATAACGCGGTGAGTACCGCTTCTCGGGGTTGGGGCTGACGGTGATCACGGGAGGTAAGTTCAGCACGTGACCGCCCGACTTGATGCGACGGCCGTTGCGCCAGCGCGTGCCCGTGCGCCGACAGATCCCGACCATCCGGCACGCCCGTGCCGACGGAACCCCCTCGGCGATCAGCCTCGCGAACGCCTCACGCTTGGCATACAGCGGCTTCCGTCCTCGACGACCCATCGCAACTCCCCAATCTCATGGGTGTTGCGACGTTCGCCAGATTCCGCCAAGGAACGACTACGCCGCGCTGCCGGGGCTGCGCCGGTCGCTGAGCGCCGACCTCGCGATCGTCGTCGACGGGGCGCCCGGGCTGCTCGTGGAGTTCAAGTACGAGCCGTCCCACCGGCGGACCGACATCGCTCGCGAGAAGCTGCCTGTCATCGGCTGGGGCGACGTGGTCAAGGATGCCGAACGCGTGCAGCGGTTCGTCGATTCGCGGCGAACGCCGGTCGCGCTCGCGCTCCTCATCGACGAGGGTGGGTACTTCGGAAGCCACCCGGCCCTCCCGGGCGCCCGATGGGTCGAGTGGGGCTCGGCTGGCGACCCGGCACTCGCGGTGGCCGCTCACGTGGTGCGAGTCGCGTCGCCGTAGCACGAACTCGATCTGCGCATGCGGGCGGCGGATGGCCTGAGCGCGACCCGCTCTCATCGCTCGCCTCGGTCGTCCGTTGGAACGTCGAGAGCGTGGCGCTGTCGACCGAGTCAGCGTGACACCTTCTGCCGAGAATCGAAACGTCCGAAGGAACCGCTCCGTTTCGACCCGTCGATCGCTGGCAACCGCGAAGTGAATCTCGGCCTTCATCGACCGCCGCTGAACCGGGGTCCGTGGCGGCCTTGCGACCGCTCGGTGTCTCAATCACTGCCCGACCCGGGATTGCTCCCGTGTCTGGCGTCGGCGTTATCGGAGAAGGCGTTCGTCTGACCGTCGGGCCCGGAGGCCGGCACGGAGCATCGCGGTCCGGAATCGACGGGCGCGCAGGATGGAGGATCGATCGTGAACACCCCCGGACAGGCGTCCGTCGACCACCTGTATGCCGCCGCGGCGGCCGACTTCGGGCGCTACGAGATCGTCAAGGACGTCATCGACGAGTGCATCGACCTCGCCCTCAACTATCGGCAGTCCGGCCACCCCGGCGGCTCGCGCTCGAAGGTCCACCTCCTCCTCGCCACACTCCTGTCGGGAGCGATGCGCTGGGACGTCCGGCGGCCCTGGCGCCGCTACTCCGACAGGTTCGTCCTCTCGGCCGGCCACACCGTGCCGGTCGTCTACGCCACGCTCGCGGTCCTCAACGAGGCGCTCCGGGCGCGCCAGGAGATCGACGGCGACCAGCGCTTCGCGCTGCCCGACGGCGGCCGCTGGGCGGTGACCTGGGAGGACCTCCTGACACTGCGTCGTCGAGGTGGCCTGCCCGGCCACGCCGAGTTCGCCGGCAAGACGATGTTCCTCAAGGCGAACACCGGGCCGGCTGGCCACGGGATGCCCTTCGCCGCCGGCGAGGCGCTCGCCCTCCGTTTGGCCGGCTGCGAGGAGGTCAAGGTGTTCTGCGTCGAGGGCGAGGGCGGCCTCACCCCCGGCGCCACCCACGAGACCCTCAACTCGGCCTGGGGCCTCGGCCTCTCCAACCTCGTCTTCCTCGTGGACTGGAACGACTACGGGATCGACCCTCGGCCGACCTCGTCGGTCGTCTACGGGACCCCCCGGGACTGGTTCGGCTCCCACGGCTGGCGCGTCGTCGGCACCGAGGAGGGCATGTCTTGGGCGCCGGTCACGCAGGTCGTCCTCGAGGCGGCCCGCGGTGCCAACCCCGATCGCGTCCCGTCGGTTGCGTGGTTCCGGACCCGCAAGGGCCGCGGCTACGGCAAACTCGACCCCCCGTCCCACGGCATGCCCCACACGCTCAACAGCCCCGAGTTCTGGGCTGCCCGGGAAGGCTTCCAGGAGCGCCACGGGGTGACCTACGAGGGCGCCGGCGAGGCTGCCCCGGCCGACCCGGCGGCCCGCGCCGCCCAGGCCCGGACGAACCTTTCAACCGCCGTCTCGGTCCTCCGCCGCAACGAGAACCTCGTCCGCTGGCTGTCCGACCGGCTGCTTGCGATCGCGGCGAGGGTGCCCAACGAGATCCCCTCGTGCACCCTCGGCGGCCGGTCAGCGGATGTCTTCACCGATCCCGTCATCACCAACTTCCGCTCGTACCCGCCCGGGATGTACAAGCGGCCCGGCGAGCAGGCCCCCAACCGGGCCGGCCTTGCCGCGTGGGGCTCCTTCGTCAACGCCTACGCCGGGTCCCGGTATGGCCGCCCGCTGTTCGTCGTCTGCTCCGCCGACCTCGCCGAGTCGACGAACATCGCCGGCTTCGGCAAGGCCTGGGGCGACCTGCCCGGCTTCGGCTGGTACGAGCGCGACACGAACCCGCGGGGCGCGATCCTGCCGCAGGAGATCACCGAGTTCGCCAACGCCGGGATCCTCGCCGGGATGGCCTCGGTCAACTTCGCGGCCGACCCGTTCCACGGGTTCGACGGCTTCTGGGGCGCTTGCTCGACGTACGGCTCGTTCAGCTACCTCGCGTACGGGCCGCTCCGCCTGTTCAGCCAGATGGCCCAGGACGCCAACCTCCGGCTCGGGCGGGTCCTGTTCGTCGCCGGCCACTCGGGCCCGGAAACGGCGGAGGACTCGCGAACCCACTTCGGCATCTTCGCGCCCGGGGTCACCCAGCTCTTCCCGGAAGGGTCGGTCATCGACCTCCACCCCTGGGAGCACAACGAGGTGCCGGT
>DATCGK010000494.1:0-12730 GCA_036508975.1 Candidatus Limnocylindrales bacterium | reverse complement strand
CAGCGGGTGGAGGCGACGGCCGCGACGACGGCGCTCGGGATCGCCTCGGGTGTCGACATCGTCCGGGTCCACGACGTGCGCGAGAACGTCCGCACGGCGCGCGTGGCGGATGCGATCCTTCGGGGGTGGCGGCCCGTCGGGTGGCCGGATGGGACGGGAATGTGAGCGACAGGATCTTCCTTGAGGGCATGCTCTTCCAGGGCACGCACGGGGTGTTCCCGGAGGAGCAGGTCACGCCCCAGTCGTTCGAGGTGGACGTCGAGCTGACGCTGAACCTCCAGCCGGCCGGCCTGTCCGATGAGCTCGCGCTGACCATCGACTACGGGGCGGTGTACGACGCGTGCCGCCAGATCGTCGAGTCCACCCGCTTCAACCTGATCGAGGCGCTGGCGGAGGCGATCGCCCACGAGCTGCTGGCGGGCTATCCGGCCGACGAGGTCGCCGTCAGGATCCGCAAGCCCGACGTCAAGCTGTCCGGCCCGTTCCGGACCGCGGGCATCGCGATCCGGCGCCGTCGCACCGCCTGACCCGCTTATCCCACCGCCTGACCCACCTCGCGCACCCTCGGCGCCGACTGCCCGAGCCGAGGACACTCGGGGAACGCGGCCCTCAGGCCGCCGCTAGAGGTTGGCGGGCCGGGTCCCCAGCGTGACCTGGACCTTGATCGTGTTCCCGTTGCGCAGGATCTCCAGCTCGACCGTCTCGTTGGGCGCGTACTGGACCAGCAGCGCGTCGAGTGGATGCTCCTGGTCGATCTTGGTCCCGTTGATGGACACGATGATGTCTCCGTCCTGGACGCCCGCTTTCGCCGCCGGGCTATCCGCCACCACCGCGGAGTCGGTGCCGCCCGAGTTGGAGACGAGCGCGCCGCTGTCCACGCTCAGGCCGAGGTGCTGCTTGAGCTGCAGGTTGATGGGCTGGAACCGGATCCCGATCCACGGGCGCGAGAGCGCCTCGCCCCGGAGCGCCTGCTCCATGATCGGCCGGGCGATGTCGATCGGGATTGCGAAGCCGATGCCGCTCGAGTCCGTGGCGACGGCCGTGTTCACGCCGACCACGGCGCCCGAGGCGTCAGCCAGCGGACCGCCCGAGTTGCCGGGGTTGATGGCCGCGTCGGTCTGGATCAGGTTGGTGATCCGCGTCCCGTTGTCCACCTGGATGTCGCGGCCCATGCCCGAGACGATCCCGCTGGTCACCGAGAACGAGTAGGTGCCCAGCGGGCTGCCGATGGCGATCACGAGCTGGCCGATCTTGAGGCCGTCCGAGTGGCCGATCGGGGCGGCCGGGAGGCCGGGCGCATCCACCTTGACGATGGCAAGGTCCGTGAGCGTGTCGATGCCGTACACGGTGCCGGCGAACTGGCGTCCGTCCTTGAGCTCCACGGTGAGCTTGTCGGCGCCGGTGACCACGTGGCGGTTGGTGAGGATCCAGCCCGATGCGTCGTAGATGATCCCGGAGCCGACGCCCTCGGTGGGCACGCTCCCGAAGGGATCCGTGGACTGGCCATCGACCGTGATCTTGACCACCGCCGGGCCGACCTTCGCGGCGGCGTCGATGACCGCGGAGGACTCGTCGATGGTGACCGGCTGCTGGCCGCTGACCTGCTGGCCCGAGCCGGTGCCGGAGATCACGACGGGCCGGTCCAGGGCGCCCGTCCTGTCCAGGATCAGCACCGTGCCGCCGGACGCGAGCACCGCGGCGAGCAGTGACGCGGCGAAGATCGTGCCGACGCCCGCACCACCCCGGCGCTTCGCCGGGGCCGGAGCCGGGGGGATCAAGGGTGCGATCGGAGGAGCGATCGGCGCGGCGGGACGGCTCCACAGCGACGGCCCGGGGCCGCCGTGAGCGGAGGTGCCGGTGGTGTTGCCCGCGGCCGCGGGTCCCGGCTCGGTCGGCGCAGGCTCGTACCAGCGATCCGGTGGCGGTGTTGCGGTGGGGGCCGCCCAGGCCCAGCGGTCGTCGGGGCGGGGTTCCGGCGCCGGGACGAAGCGCTGCACATCGAGGGGCTGGGTCTCGTCAAGCGCGTCGGCGCCCCCGGTTGCCTCGCCGGCGGTCTCGCCGGTGGTCTCGCCGTGGTTCTCGGTCGGGTCGTCGTTCATGAGGCGGGCTGTCTTTCCTGGGTGGCGGCGGCCGGGATCGGCATCCGGCCGACGGGAGGATGAGATCTAGGGTGCCGGAGCGGGGTTCAGCGGCGGGGCGCCGGCAGGTGAAGAATTATCCATCTTCCGGGCGGGATCCCCTTCGGTGGCCTCCGGGCCGGTGGTCTCGCGTGGGTCGCGCGGCAGGGTCACGACGAATCGTGACCCGTGCCCCACCCGGCTCTCCACCTCGATCGTGCCGTGGTGCATGTCAACGATGGACTTGACGATGGCGAGACCCAGGCCGGAGCCGGTCCCCCGAGCCTCGTTGGCCTCGGATCCGCGGTAGAAGCGTTCGAAGATCCTCGGCAGCTCGGCTGGGTGGATCCCCACGCCCGTGTCGGCGACCTCGATGCGGGCTCCTCCGCCGGAGTCCTGGCGGGCCGTCACCCGGACCTCCCCGCCGCGACGGGTGAACTTGAGCGCGTTGCCGACGAGGTTGGTGACCACCTGGCCCACCCGCGGCGCATCGTGGTGGATCCGGATCGGGCGATCGGGGAGCGTCACGGTGAGCGTGATCCCCTTTCGCTCGGCCGCGGCCAGCTGCTGCTCCACGGCGGACTCGATCGTCCCGCGGATATCGTCCGGGCGCAGCTCCAGGAGGACCAGGCCCGAATCGAGCTTCGACAGCTCGAGCAGGTTCTGGGCGAGCCAGTCGAGCCGGTCGAGCTGGACGGCGGAGGAGTCCAGGAACTCGCTACGGGTTGACGTGTCCTTCCCGGCCGGTCCCTGCAGCAGCTCGATGAAGGTCCGCATCGCGGCGATCGGCGTCCGCAGCTCGTGACTGACGTCGGCCAGGAAGTCCCGGCTCCGGTCCCGGTCGCGCCGGATGATCGATACGCTCTCCTCCAGCCGGTCCGCCATGGTGTTGAACTGGGTGGACAGCTCCCGCAGCTCCAGCGTGCCGGAGGAGAGCTCGTCCGTAGCCACCCGGGAACCGAGGTCGCCCTCCGCCAGCCGCCGCGAGGCCTCCGTCAGGCGTGTGATCGGCGTGCTGAAGCGGTGGGCGATGTAGGCGGCCACCAGCACGGCCACCATGAACGCGATGGATGCCATCAGCAGCAGCAGCCCGGTGATGGCCGCCAGCGTGTTGGCCCGGCTGGTGTACGGGTTGGAGAGCGTCACGCTCATCCCCCAGTCCTGGATGGCGTTGGCGCGGGCGACGTCCGCCGTGGCCGGGGTGATCGACGGGTCGCGCAGCTGGCCGCGCGCCGGGTCCTCGGACAGCGGCATGTCGAAGCCCAGGGTCGGGTCCGGGTCCACCGCCAGCGGCCCGTCGAGCTCCTGGTGGGCGAGCCCGAACCGCAGCCGGATGTCCGCGTGGGCGACGTTGTGGGCGGCCAGGTCCAGGATGTTGTCGTCGACGAGCGCCAACCGCACGGCGGGGTTGAGCTGCAGCTTCCCGTCCACGTTGATCACCACGGCGTCGGTGCCCACCGTGTCGGCGATGAACCGGTCGAGGATGGCTGCGGTCGCCTCGGCCTGGGCCCGGAGGCTCTGTTCCTCCTGGACGCGGAAGTAGTCGTCCAGGCGGTTGACCACGACCGGTGCCACGAGGATGAGGGTCAGGGCGACCACGCCCATGAAGGCGATGGTCAGCCGGGTCTGGAACGATTGCGGGACGCTGGGCCGGCGCGCCGGACGGGCGTCCCGCGGGCGCACCTCCTGCGGGCGGGCGTCACCCACGTCAGCGCTCGGCGAACTGGTAGCCCGCACCTCGCACCGTCAGCACGAACTGGGGCAGCGAGGGATCGTCCTCGATCTTCTCGCGGAGGTGGCTGACGTGGACGTTGATCGTCTTCTCGTCCTGGTCGAGGGCCTCGTAGTCGCGGAGCAGCTCCAGCAGCTCCCGGCGGCTGAACACCCGGCCCGGGCGGGTCGCGAGGTGCCGCAGGATCTCGAACTCCGTGGCGGTGAGCCCGATGCGGCGGTTGCCGCGCTGGACCCGGCGGCGCTCGAGATCGATGACGAGGTCGCCGTGGCGGATCACGCGTCCGCCGGCGGCGTTGGCCAGGTCTCCGTAGGCGCGTCGCAGCAGGGCCCGGATACGGCTCATGAGCTCCCGCAGGGCGAAGGGCTTGGTGACGTAGTCGTCCGCGCCCAGCTCCAGCCCCACGACCTTGTCGAACTCGTCGCCGCGGGCCGTGAGGAACAGGACGGGGGCCTTGGAGCCGACGGCGCGCAGGCGACGGAGCACCTCGAACCCGTCCATCCCCGGCAGCCGGACGTCCAGGAGGATCAGGTCGGGAGCCTGGTTGGTGGCGAAGTCCAGGCCTTCCTCGCCCGAACGCGCCACGGTCACCTCGTACCCTTCCTGCTGGAGGGCGTACTGGATCCCTCGCGCAACGGCGAACTCGTCTTCAACGATCAGGATGGTGGCTGCCACGGCTCGCCGATGCTACACCGGGCAGCGGCGCGGGGCCGTCGAGGGGCTTCCGTGGACGCCCATGATAGCCTCGAGGTTTGAACGCGACGGGCCGCTAGCCCGAGTCGCGCCGGGCATCGTGCCGGACGCCGGACACCCGGACTGGCAGGATGCCGCCTGAGCTGGGAGGCTCGAACAGACTCATGGCCGACCGACCCCATCTTGCGGCAGAGAGCCGCACCATCACCGGCAAGGCCGTTGCCCGGCTCCGCCGAGAAGGCCGCCTGCCGGCCGTCGTGTTCGGCCACGGCACCGCCAGCGAGCCGGTCACCATCGACGCCCACGCGTTCGACCAGCTGCGCCGCCACACCGGCTCGTCCACGTTGATCGACCTCACGGTTGACGGCGGCAGTGCACGCCCGGTCCTGCTGCACGGCACCCAGGTGCATCTCATCACGCGCCGGCCGCTCCACGTGGACCTGTTCGCCGTGCGCATGACCGAGGAGCTCACGGTCGACGTCCAGCTGGTCGCGGACGGCGTGGCCCCGGCCACCCTCCAGGGCGGCTCGCTGGTGCACCCGGTCTCGATGGTCCGGGCACGAGCCCTCCCCGCCGACCTGCCGGAGACCATCCACTACGACCTCAGTTCGCTCGTGGGCTACGACGACACGCTCACCGTCGCCGACCTGGTCGTGCCCAAGGGCGTGACGTTGCAGGCCGATCCCGCGGACGTGATCGCCCGCGTCCTCGAGCCGCGCGAGGAGATTGTCGAGGCCGTCGAGGCCGTCGAGGCCGTCGAGGTCGCGCCTGTCGAGGCGCCCGTCGCAGAGGGCTGATCCTGGGGCCGGAACGCCGGGTGCCGGCTACCCCCGGTGCCCGCTTGCGTACACGATGGGCAGCACGAGCCGGAGCCCGTCCGGTGGCAGCGCACGCAGCCGCCGGAGCAGGTCCGCCTCCAGGGCGGTGCGCGCCGTCGACTCCATCGAGGCGAACAGGTCCTCGTCGTCGAACCGGGTGATGAACCCGGCGAACCCCTCGGGCGTGAACGTGTGCTCGAGGCGGTCGGCGCGTGCCGTCACGCCCCGGAACCCGGCGCGGCGCAGCTGGGCGACGGCGGCCGCGGGCGACGCCAGGTCGGGATGGTCGTTGTCGGGGTCCCGTGGCTCCAGGCCGGTAGCCACGAGCGCCTCGTCGTAGGCGGCATCCGCGGCCAGGGGCGTGTCGCCCTGCAGCCACTGGACGGACATCAGGCGTCCACCAGGCCGGAGCACCCGCCGCATCTCGCGCAGGGCGCGCGGCCCGGACGGGACCAGCTGCAGCACGAATGCCGACAGCACGACATCGAAGGTGCCGTCGTCGAAGGGCAGCCGGTCGGCGAATCCCTGCGTGTACTGGACGCGACCCCGAACACCCCCGGGTTGGTCGTTCAGCTCCCGGCGCGCGATGGCCAGCATCCCATCCGAGGCATCCACCCCGTCAACGACCGCCGATGGCCAGCGCTCGGCCGCGACAACCGCCATCGCCCCCGTGCCGCAGCCAACGTCAAGGATCCGCCGCGCCCCGGTGGCCACGGCCGCGTCTGCCTCGTCCAGGAGCCGCAGCGTGGCTTCGCGGTGCACGGGGGACCACCACGTGGCGTAGCCCTCGGCGATGCGGTTGTAGCGCGCCTGCTGGTCGGCCATCCGGCACATCGTGCCATGCCCGGGCCTTCCTTCGTGCCGTGACCGAATCGTGCCCTTCGGCACACCCCGCCCGGTCCGCGGGCCGCTGGCCCTCGCCGGCCCCGGCGCCGATGCTCTGTTGTTGGAGACCAGCCGCGACGTGTTCGCCGGTGCCCGTTGCTGGTGCCGCCTCCCGAAAGGAGCCCAGGTCATGAAGAAGATCCTGCTCGCCTATGACGGTGGCGAGCCTGCGAAGCGCGCGCTCGACCAGACCGTCGAGCTTGCCAAGAACTTCAACGCAAGCGTCGGGGTGATCAGCGTGGTCCCGGTCCACCCCGGTCGGGCACCCATCGACCCCTGGGACGACCGCACCGTCCACGCGGAGGAGCTGCTCGAGGCCCGCAAGCTGCTGCGCGAAGCCGGCATCGAGGCCGAGCTGCTGGAGCCGGGCGGCGACCCCGCCAAGACCATCGAGCACATGGCCGACGAGCGAGGTTACGACACGATCGTGATCGGGACGCGCGGTCTGGGCACCCTGGCCCGCACGCTCCAGGGCAGCGTGTCCGAGCACGTCGCCGCCAACGCCCACGTCACGGTTGTCGTCGCCCGCTGATGCGAGCCCGGCGCCCCCCACCCAACTGCACGGTCTGGGCGTTCCTCCCGGACGACCGCGTGCGCCGCCCCGGGAGCATCTCCGCATGACCTTCTCGATGACGCCCGCCGTACCGCGCGGTCACGCCCAAGTCCTCTCGCCCGTCGTGCTCAACGCGCTCCGGAGCGGCAAGGGCCCGGCCCCCATCTCGCTGCGAGGGATCGCGATCCTGGCCAACCCGGTGCTCAACAAGGACGCCGCATTCACCGAGGGCGAGCGCGACGCCCTCGGGCTGCGTGGCCTCCTGCCGCCGCAGGTCATTGACATCGACGCCCAGGTAGCGCTCGAGCTCGAGCACGTGCGCCGCAAGGGCGACGACCTGGAGCGCTACATCGGCCTCGCCGCCCTCGAGGACCGCAACGAGACCCTGTTCCACAGGGTCCTGAGCGAGAACCTCGAGGAGTTGCTGCCCATCGTCTACACGCCGACCGTCGGCAGGGCGTGCCAGGAGTTCAGCCACCAGTACCGGCGCCCGCGGGGCGTCTGGATCACGCCCGACGACGTCCGCCGTGTCCCGGACATCCTGCGGCACGCGACCTGCGACGAGGTCCGGCTCATCGTCGTCACCGACAACGAGCGGATCCTCGGCCTGGGCGACCAGGGCGCGGGTGGCATGGGGATCCCCGTCGGCAAGCTGGCGCTGTACTCCGCCGCTGCTGGCATCCATCCCGTCCTGACCCTGCCCGTGTCGCTGGACGTCGGCACGGACCGCGAGTCCCTCCTGACGGACCCGCTGTACGTGGGCTGGCGCCATCCGCGCCTCCGTGGCGCCGCGTACGACGAGGTCGTCGAGGCGTTCGTGGCCGGCGTCCGCGAGGTCCACCCGCGCGCCGTGCTGCAGTGGGAGGACTTCAAGCAGCACAACGCGATCCGTCTGCTGGCGCGCTACCGCCAGTGGGTCTGCAGCTTCAACGACGACATCCAGGGCACCTCGGCCATCGCGCTGGCCACGATCCTCGGCGCCCTCCGCATCTCGGGATGCCCCCTCGTCGACGCACGGATCGTGCTGGCGGGCGCGGGCGCCGCCGGGACGGGCATCGCCCGCCTCCTGCGCCTCGCGATGATTGAGGACGGCATGGACGCTGAGGCCGCGCACGCCGCGGTCGCGGTGCTGGACTCGAAGGGGCTGGTGGTCGAAGGGCGTCCTGACCTGGACGAGGACAAGTGGGAGGCGGCCCTGCCGCGCGACGTCGTGGCGGGCCTGGGCCTGGACCCGGACGTCCCGCACGACCTCCACGAGGTGGTCGTGGCGTTCCGGCCCAACATCCTGCTGGGAACGACGGCGAAAGCCGGAGCCTTCAGCGAGGCCACCATCCGGGCGATGGCCTCGGCGCACGAGCACCCGATCATCCTCCCGATGTCGAACCCGACCGCGAACACCGAGGCGCGGCCGGTTGACGTGATGGCCTGGACCGACGGCCGGGCGATCGTGGCCACCGGAAGCCCGTTCCCACCGCTGGTGGTCGACGGCGTCTTGCGCCGGGTCCCGCAGGCGAACAACTCCTACGTGTTCCCCGGGATCGGCCTCGGCGCCATCGTGTCCGAGGCGCGGATCCTGCCCGATTCGGCATTCCTGGTGGCGGCGCGGCGCCTGGCCGCCCTGACCACACCCGAGATGCTCGCAGAGGGTGCCCTGTTCCCGCCCATCGGGGACCTGCGTGCCGTCGCCCGCGAGATCGCGATCGCGGTCGTTGACCACCTGGGCAACCTGGGGGTCGGGCGGCGGTTCGCGCCGGAGGCGGTCCCGGGCGCGGTCACCGCGGCGATGTGGCGGCCGGCCTACGTGCCGTACGAGGCGGTGTAGGGGTTCGCGGGGGGCGGGCAACAGGGGAGACGGTCCACGGGGCGTCACTGGGACGACCCGTGGGGCCGTCTGCAGGCTCGTGCCCGCCGGTGCTACCCGAAGATGGACCTCGGGCAGTAGCAGGTCACGATCCAGTTCGGCTGGTCCACGATCTCGCTGATCCGCAGGTCGCCCGCGACGGACAGCAGCAGGTAGGCGTCGATGGCCGCCAGACCATGCTCGGCACCCAGGCGGTCGATCATGCGCCGGACGGCATCGCGTGCCGCGGCGAACAGGTCCGGCCCCACGCCATCCGCCGCAAACCACCCGGCGGTGTTCGTGGACAGGCCCAGCGGCCCTGCCGTGCGGCGGGAATGATAGCGCCCGATCATCGATGATTCTTGGCCGGTTCCGGGGATCGGTGCCCCGAGATGATCGACGAGGGTCAGGCCGCGGCGTCGCCGCCCCCGCCCGAGTCCCCGCCCGAACCCCAGCCCGGGATGGGCTCGCGCAGCTTCGGCTTCGGGCCGAACCTCCGGTAGAGGAACCGGACGATCAGGACGAGGATGAGGAGCACCAGCAGCAGCGGCAGCCACACGATGGCGAACCAGATCGCGGCGCTGGCGATCGCCTGGCCCACCGAGATGAGCGTGGCCAGCGCGCTGTCGACGTCCGACGCCGGGTCCCACCCTTTCGCGGTCTCCTGGACGGCCTTGATCTCGGTGCCGAACGTCGTGACGAGCGTTCCGTAGGCCACCTGGTCCTGCAGCTGCGATCGCTGGGCGTCCAGCTGCTCGATCTGCCCCCGGACCTCGGTCAGCTGTGCCTCGACCTCGAGGAGGTCGCTGACCTTGCCGGTGCCCTTCGCGATCTCGACCAGGGCGGACTCACTGGCCCGGAGGTTGCGCAGCCGCGCCTCGAGATCCACGATCTGGCCGCCGACCTCGGTGGCCTGCGTCTGCTCCGCGACCACCTTGTTGCCCAGTCCGCGAAGGCTGGCAAGCGTCTCCTCCCAGCGGGTGGCCGGGATGCGGTAGGTGATGGTGGCGACCGACTTGTCGCCGTCGTTGGATTCCTGCGACGCGCCGATATAGCCACCCGTGGCCACGACGGCCGCGCGACCCCGGGCGACCGCCTGCTGGAGATCGGCGACCACCAGCTGGAGGGAGCCCGTGTAGACGATCTTGAGGTTGTCCTGCAGGGCGCTGGACGGGTTGCCGTTCACGTCGCCCGGCTGGGCCGCGGCCGCGGCGCTGGGGGCCGCGCTGGGGGCCGGCTCGCCGCCGGACCCGGATCCCATGATCGGGGCGCCTACCGGTCCAACTGGGGCCGCCGTGGAGCCTCCGCAGGCGGCGAGCATGAACGTGGCCACGAGGCCGAGAGCGAGGATCGGGCGGACCCGGTGGCCCAGCCGCTGGGGGATCCCCATGTGATGTCACCTCCAGGTGGCACGCGGCGCGTGCCTGGTCATGCCGTGTGGTTGCGATGTCGGGGCGCCGTTGGGGGGACGCGGGCCGCGCCCGGCGGGTTCCGCCGCGCGGTATCGTGCGCCGCATGACGCTCCCGTTCGCCCCCCCGGTGGAGCCCATGCTGGCCAAGGCCTCGTCGATCCTGCCCGAGGGCGACGGCTGGCTGTTTGAGCCCAAGTGGGACGGGTTCCGCGCGCTCGTCTTCCGCGACGGCGACTCGGTCTACACGCAGAGCCGGGACCTCAAGCCGCTGGACCGCTACTTCCCGGAGCTCGAGGCACCGTTCCGCGAGCAGCTCCCGGAGCGTTGTGTGCTCGATGGCGAGGTGGTGATCGCGCGCGGCGGCACCCTGGACTTCGAGGCGCTGCTGCTGAGGATCCACCCGGCCGCCTCGCGGGTGCGGATGCTCGCGGCCGAGACGCCCGCCTCGTTCGTGGCATGGGACCTCCTGGCGCTGGGCGACGAGGACCTCCGCGGCGTGCCTCAGGGGGAGCGGAGGGCGCGGCTGGAGGCCGTCCTGGGCGGGGCGGTGCCGCCGGTCCACCTCACGCCGGCGACGCTGGACCGCGCGCTCGCGGCGGACTGGTTCGACCGGTTCGAGGGCGCCGGCCTGGACGGCGTGGTAGCCAAGCGCCTGGACGGGACCTACCAGCCCGGGAAGCGGGCGATGCTCAAGATCAAGCACGAGCGGACCGCGGACTGCGTGGTGGCCGGGTTCCGGTGGCACAAGAACGGGCCCGGGACGCACATCGGCTCGCTGCTGCTCGGCCTGTTCGACGACGCGGGGAAGCTGCACCACGTTGGGATCACGGCGTCCTTCACATGGGAGCGGAGGGCCGCCCTGGTGGAGGAGCTGGCGCCGCTGCGCGAGGGCGCGATCGACGGCCATCCGTGGGCCGAATGGGCGGCGTGGGCCGCCTTCGATGCAGCCGCCGAGGCGCCGGGGCAGCGGCTGCCGGGCGCCGGGTCCCGCTGGAACCGCGGCAAGGACCTCTCGTGGGAGCCGCTGCGCACGGAACGGGTGGCGGAGGTCGCGTACGACCACCTCCAGGGCGACCGCTTCCGCCACGCGACGACCTTCCGCCGCTGGCGGCCGGACAAGCCGATCACCGACTGCCGGTATGACCAGCTGGAGACGAGCGTCCCCTACGAGCTCGAACGGATCTTCGGGGCCTGAGGCCGTGGCCAGGCCGAAGCCGGGTATCGCGTCCGGGATCGGCGATGCCGACTATGGGCGGGTCGCTCTCGCCTTCGTCGCGATCCTGGTGCTGGTCCCGCTCATCACGGCGCTGGTCGTCTACTACGTGGCGGAGTACGGGAACCTCCCGTTCACGTTCCGCTCGGGACCCCTCGGGATCACGCCCTGGGAGCCGCTTCTCCCCCTCTTCCTGACGCTGGTTGCCCTGGTCGCGGTGCCGCTCGCCTGGCACAGGGTCACGCCGGCGGGCGACACGTTCTATGCGCAGGCAGCCGAGAACCGGCGCAACAGCATCTTCCTGTCGGCGGCGATCGTCGTCCTCCTGACGCTGACCGCGTACGTCGTGGCGACCGTGGTCTCGCTGCGGACCTCCGTGGGCATCGCGGTCGCGGCCGGGGCGGTGGCCGTTGGGGCGGCCTCGGCCGTGGCCGCCTTCCGCATGGGGGACCGCGCCCTCCTGCGGCTGTCGAGCGCCAGGCCGCTGCGACCCGACGACGGCAGCGCCCTGGAGGATGTCGTCCGGGAGCTCGCCATCGCCGCGGACATCCCGGCGCCTCGGCTGTTCGTGGTGGAGGAGGCGGCGCCGAACGTGTTCGCCGCCGGGCGCGATCCAGCGCATGCCGTGCTCGTGGTGACGCGCGGGCTGCTCCGGGTCATGGACCGCGAGGAGCTCCAGGGCGTGGTGGCCCACGAGCTCGGCCACATCCGGAACTACGACAGCCGGTACCGCCTGGTGGTGGCCATCGGCGTGGGGATGGTGGTGCTCATCGCCGACGGGTTCTTCCGGGTGGTGACCTTCCCGCTGCGGGTGCCGCGGCTCATCGCCGACTCCGCCGGCGGCAGTGGCAGCGGCGGCTCCTGGGGCTTCGCCTCCTGGAGCTTCGGCGGGTCGGGCGGGGGCTCGTCGGGCGGTGGTGGCGGGGGCTCTTCGGGTGGCGGCGACGGTGGAGGGGACGGCGACTCCGGTGACGCCTTCGCGATCGTCCTCGCCATCATCATCTTCGTGCTCGTGCTGCTGCTCGTGGCGACCGTGCTCAACGCGATCGCGCCGCTGATCGCGCGGCTGACCCAGGTGGCCGTCTCGCGGCAGAGGGAGTACCTGGCCGACGCGACCGCCGTGGAGCTCGGGCGAAACCCCGCCGCGCTCGAGAGTGCGCTGCTCAAAGCGGCCCGGACCGACAAGGTCCTGCTCGCCGCCAACCGGGCGACCGCGCCGCTCTGGTTCGTCAACCCCATCCGGGCGACCGAGAAGCGGGCGGCCGGGATCTACGCCACGCACCCGCGCACGCTGGACCGCGTGAACCGCCTGCGCGCGCTGCGTGGCGTCGAGCCGATCGAGGAGGACCACTCGATCAACGAGGACGTCGACTAGGTGACCATCGTGGGCCGCCTCGCCGCGCGGTTCGGCCGGCTCGACCTCGACCGCCTCTCGATGGCCGCCTTCGTGGTCGTGATGCTGGTGTT
>DATCGK010000493.1:0-5441 GCA_036508975.1 Candidatus Limnocylindrales bacterium | reverse complement strand
GTCACGGTCCGGCTCAGCGCCAAGGGCACCCTCTCGGCGGTGTTCAAGGGGACCGCCGGGGCCACCACGGCGCTCGTGTTCGACGTCACCGGGTACTTCCTGCCCTGACGCTGCCGGACCCGCGTCAGCCGCAGCGGCATCAACGGGTACGGGGGCGGCGCCCGGGCGCGGCGTGGCGTGGCCAGTACACTCAGCAGCCATGACCGCCGACAACGCTTCGTCTGACCCGCTCGCGGGTGATCACCCTGATCCTGTGCCGGGCACCGGCGTCTGGGTCGTGCTGCCCACGTACAACGAGGCGGGCAACCTGCCGGGGATCTCCGCCGCCATCCTCGAGTCGCTGCCGGGTGCGGTCCTGCTGGTCGTGGACGACGGCTCACCGGACGGGACGGGCCGTCTCGCGGACGCGCTCGCCGAGGCCGACGCCCGTGTCCGTGTGCGCCATCGCACCGCCAAGCAGGGGCTGGGGCGGGCCTATCTCGACGGGTTCGGGATCGCGCTCGAGGGCGGGGCGACCTGCGTGGTGCAGATGGACGCCGACTGGTCGCACGATCCGGCAGCCCTGCCGGCCCTGCTGGCACCGATCACGGATGGGCGCGCCGACCTGGTCATCGGATCGCGGTACGTGAGCGGCGGTGGCGTGACCGACTGGGGGCTCTTCCGGCGGCTGGTCTCGCGCGGGGGGTCCGTGTTTGCCCGGATCGTCCTCGGCCTGCGCCCGCACGACCTGACGGGTGGCTTCAAGGCCTGGCGCGCAGACACCCTGGCTGCCGTCCCGTTCGACGGCGTGCGCGCCGGCGGGTACGTATTCCAGATCGAGATGACGTACCGGGCGTCCCGCTTCGGAGCACGGGTCGTCGAGGTCCCGATCGTCTTCCGCGACCGGCAGGTCGGCCAGTCCAAGATGAGCCGGCGGATCATCGTCGAGGCGCTGCTGGTTGTCCTCACGCTGCGCTGGGACGAGCTCCGGGGACGCGGCCCGGTCCGACGCACCCCGTGACCGGGGACGAGACTGACGCCAAGGCCAGCGCCGAGACCGGCGCCGGGACCGTGCCCGATGGCGTGACCACGGCCGGCGCCGACGGCGTGACCGTGCCCGATGGCGTGACCGTGCTCCGGGTCGAGCCGGGGAGCACGGGCCGCCACGGCTGGCGTCCGGGATCCGTTCCCGTCGCGCAGGCCGCCATGCCGGGGGTGCGGATCGTCATCGACATCCGGCCCCTGCAGGACCCCGACCGCGCGCCTCTCACGGCCGCGTACCTCGACGGGCTGCTGGGGGCGCTCGACGCGGATCCGCAGGACGGCGAGTCCTTTGCGTTCATGCTGGCGGCCGGCCGCGACGACCCATCCAGCGACTGGTCAAACCTGGACGTGGTGGGACGCAGGCTCCTGCTGCCGACCCGGTTCCTCCGCTCCGGGGCGCTCACGGTCGATCCCCTGATGCTCCGCGGGGCCACCATCGGTGCCGGCTGGCGGGCCGAGCGCGGTGGCGCATCCGGGGCCGTCTATCACGCGGCCGGGGGCTCCATGCCGATCGCCTCCCGCATCCCGGTGGTGGCCGCGCTGCTTGACCTGGCGCCCTGGGCGATGCCGGACGAGTACCAGCGCGGAACCTCCGCGCGCTTCGGGCAGCGGCTGCGGGCGCGCCTCCTCAAGGACGCTGCGGCCGTGCTGGTACCGGGCCGGGCGACCGCCGTGGACGCCCGGCGGCTGCTCCACGTGAAGCAGGCCCGGCTCCGTATCGTGCCCCTTGCCGCCCGATCTGCCTACCGACCGGGTGCCGCCGCGGGAGCAACGGCCGAGCGCACACGCCTGGGCCTCGGCGCCCGCTACGCCGTGTATGCCGGCAGGTATGACGCCCGGCAGGACGTGCCCACCCTGCTCGACGCGCTCGGCCGGCTCGCCTCCGAACCGGCGCCGGCCGGCGTGGCCGCCTCGGACTGGCCGCCGCGTGTCTGCCTCGTCGGGGCGTCACCGGATGATCGGGCGTCGCTGTCGCGCAGCGCCGCCCGGGCCGGCGTGGCGGAGGCGATCGTCTACGCACAGGGCCTGCCGGAGGACCGCCTGGCCGCGCTGGTGGCCGGTGCCCGGGTCCTGATCCTGCCCGTTCGCTCCGAGGCATCCGGGCTGGCGGCGCTGGATGCGCTCGCGGCAGGGGTTCCGGTGGTGGCGAGTGCGGTCGGCGTGTTGCCCGAGATCGTGGGGGCCGCCGGAATCCTGGTGGATCCAGGCGATCCGGCGCGCCTGGCCACGGCGATCCGGGCAACGTGGGCAGACGACGACCTGCACGGGCTGCTCGCGACGGCGGCGCTCCATCGTCCCGCGGCTGGTCGGACGTGGGCGGACGTGGCACGCGAGACCCGGGCGATCTGGGCCGAGGTGGCGAGCCCGGCACCGCTCTTCTAGGAACGGCGGGCGGTCGCCGGGGTCAGGGCGTGGACGAAGGCGTGGACGAAGGCGTGGGCGTGGACGAAGGCGTGGGCGTGGCCGAAGGCGTGGGCGTGGCCGTCGGCTGGGGCACCGTGCCGTTCTTGACGGTGATCTTCGTGCCCAGCGGCACCACCTGGACGAACGTCTGCCCCATCGTGAGGGTCGCCTGCGTCCCGTCCGGCAGGTAGAACTTCGTGGGCGCGGCCAACGAGGCCTTCCGCCAGGTTCCCTTGACTGCCTTGCCGTTGGTGGCGATCCAGGCCGTGCCCTTGCCGGTGAACCGCGCCTCGAGACGGTGCTTCTTAGACCCGTCGTTGAGGGGCGCGAAGCTCATGAACATGATGACGACGTTCTTGGGGGCGATCCGCTGCTTGGTCCCGGCATCGACCTGCTTGCCCTCGACGGACACGGATCTCAGCCAGGTGTTGGACGAGCGGTCGTACGCGTAGCTGATCTTGTTGGCGAGGTACGGGACGGCGATCTTGCTGCCCTGCGGCCGCTCGGCGAGTGGGGCGTCGGGCGCAAACTGCCAGGCCGCCTTGTAGGCGATCGGCTTGGCGCCCACCGCCTTGACCAGTGCCCGGATCTTCTTGGCGTCCGAGTACACGTTGTGCGGCGCGGACCGGGTCTTGACCCGGTACAGGTAGCGGCCGCCCCAGCGGAACTCGTCGGTGTTGTACACCACTTTGCCTTTGCCCCGGGAGGAATTGAGCAGTGCCAGCGCCTGGGGCGAGCCCCCGGCGTGGACGTACACCGCACGCCATTCCGCGGCCCAGGCGATGAAGTAGAGGCGCGAGCTGCGGACCGGCCCGACCGATTTCGGATCGGTGTCCTGGAACAGGGCCATGTAGCGGGGGATGCCGCCCTCGGCGGGCGCCTGCCAGACGACGCTCGCCTGGCTGAGCCCGGACTGCGGGCGCGCGAGGGACTGGTCGTCGATCATCACGGCGATGACCGGGCGCTTGGCCACGGCCTCCGTCACGGGCATGCCCGTCAGGGGTGCCGCGACGATGCGCGGCGTGGGTGCAGGGGTGGGCGTCGGCTCAGGAGTGGGGGTGGGCGCCGGCGTGGGTGTCGGCTCCGGTGTCGGCTCCGGTGTCGGCTCCGGTGTCGGGGTGGGTGTGGGGGCTGGCGTTGGGATCGCCAGGGCGACACCAGGCGTGGGCGAGACGGCCGGGCTCCTGACCAGGTTCCCAGCCGCGACGCCGGCTGCCACGCCGGCCACGAGCGTGATGGCGACCAGTAGGATCGCAATCCTTCGGGTCATCGATCTCTGCTCCGGTGCGCCGCCACGTCCATCGGCAGCTCGGGGTGTCGGGCCATCTGCACATCCCCGGCCGCACCCTTCCACGGAGGCGGCCACCGGTCGAGCTGCTGAGCGAGACCGGTCCGGCGGCAGGATAGCCGAAGCTGCGGAGAAACACCCACAGTGCGTCGCGTGCATCGCATCGCCGCCGTCCCAGCCTGGGTGAAAGCCCGTCGGCGTGCCCGGGTTGCGCCCCGCTCAAGGTCCCGGTGCTCCCGGCCCGATACGCCGGGCGACGCTTCGGGACCTCCGGCCGTGGGCGACGCACCGCGGCTGGGGTAGGCTGCCTGCCACCACCCCGCCGCGACGATGCACCCGAGGATCCCCATGACAGACGAGACGCCCAACCCTGCGAAGCGGTCCCGCAAGCGCACGCCCGATGCCGCGGACGGGGCGCCGGCCGCCGAGGTGCTGGCCGTGGATCACGAGGGCGCTCCCCCCGCGGTCGCTGAGGACGGACCCGCCCCTGCCCCTGCTTCCGAACCCGGAACCGAACCCGCCCCTGCCCCCCGCTCTGTCAGCATCGCCAGCCTCCGGCTCGAGCGCGGTGGGATTGCGGAGGCCACGGCGGACAGGGTCGAGGTCCGGATGGGCGGCATCGGCGCGCTGGATGCGGACGAGGTCTTCGTCCAGTGGGGCGGTGTCGGCGCCGCGAAGGCGCAGCGCGTGGACGTCGAGTTCGGTTCCGTGGGCGCCGCCATGGCCGGCCAGATCCACGTGACCCAGGGATTTGCCGGAAGCGTGCTCACGCGCGAGGCCACGATCGAACAGGGAATCGTCAGGACGCTCGTCGCCCAGCGTGTGCACATCGCGCGGCCAAGCGCGGTGCTGGTGATGATCGCCCAGCACGTCTCCGGCGAGGTCAGGCCGCTCCTCGACTGGCGGGGCGCGCTCGCGTTCGGTGCGGCGTTCGGCCTGGTCTCGGGCCTGCTGAAGCTGGTGCGCCGCCGAGGCTAGGCCGAACCCGGGGGCGGCAGGCGCTGGGACACGAGCAGCAGGCGCTGGGACACGAGCAGCAGGCGCGGGGCCTGGCGTTCGGGCGTACCGGAGCCCCGGCTCAGAGCTTGCGTATGGCCTTGGCCGGCTGGCCCTTGGCCGCCGAGAAGACGCCGGCCGCGATCTGCTCGGCTCGGCGCTCCGCGGAGCGATCCTGGTGGAGGGCGACGACATCCTCCGGGGAGCCCTCGAGGATGATGTGGCCCTTCTCGATCAGCATCGCCCGGTTGCAGTACTCGGTGACCCAGTTCATGTCGTGGGTCACCAGGACGATCGCCTTGGCCTCGCGCACGAGCTCGCCGACTCGCTCCTTGGACTTCTCGCGGAAGGCCGCGTCGCCAGTGGACAGGACCTCGTCCAGGAGCAGGATGTCCGGCTCCACCGAGGTTGCGATCGCGAAGCCCAGGCGGGCGCGCATGCCCGACGAGTAGGTCTTGATCGGCGCGTCGATGAACTCGCCGAGGTCCGCGTAGGCCACGATCCCCGGCAGCTTCTCCTCCACCAGCCGGTGGTCCAGGCCCATGAACGCGCCGGCGAGGCGGATGTTGTCCGTGCCGCTCAGGTCCTCGTCGAAGCCGACGCCAAGGGTGAGCAGGCTCGAGACGTGCCCGTCGACGGCCACGTCGCCCTCGGACGGCGTGATGATCCCCGCCAGGACCTGCAGGAGGGTGCTCTTGCCCGCGCCGTTGGGCCCGATGATGCCCAGCGA
>DATCGK010000492.1:0-2218 GCA_036508975.1 Candidatus Limnocylindrales bacterium | reverse complement strand
CCGTGATCCGGCCCTGGTCAAAGGTCACGATCCCGTACGTGCCGATGAAGCCGCCGGACGGCCGCAGCTCGGCCGGATCCTCCGCCAGGATCAGATAGCGACGCGGGCCGTTCATGCCGAGCATGTCGGGCAGCTGGTCCTGAACGCGCAGATACCCGTCGAGAGCCGGCTGGGCGCGTTCCAGCTCCTTCTGGACCAGGTCCCGGGCATCCGCCAGTTGGCTCACCAGACCCCCCGGCATCGCGTCCAGCTCACGACGCGCCGCCTGGATGGCGTCCGACATGTCGATCACCTGGTCATGCGACGAAGTCATGAGCGAGGCGAGATCGGCCATCTGAGAGCCACCGCCCTGCTCGCCGGCCTCACGGATCTGGATGTAGCGACGGGCCACTATCAGCCCATGGTCTCCGGCCTGCGTGAGATTCGTGGCGGCGGCGATCAGATGGTCGGCGCCGCGGACCTGGTCACCGGTCGGCGGCGCTGTCCTCAGCAGGGCCACCAGGGGATCGCTCGCCACCGTGTCACGGACCGGCTGGAGCCGCAGCTCGACGTCGTTCAGATCGGTCTGGAGTAGATTCATAGCCGTTCGGTCGAAGTCCGGCCCGATCCCCTTGACGTCGGCGGCCAGCCGATTCATCGAGTCGCGCAGCGCGAACCCATCGTGGACAAGGGACGAGTACCTCATCGCGCCCACGACCAGGACGAGACCCAGGACGGCAAGCGTGCCCAGCAGTACCACGGTGCGACGCCGACGCCACCACGGCATCGTCGTGCGGCGCGATCTATGGCGCCTGGTTCGCGGCTGCTCCGGCCGCTCCGGACTCGCGTCGGCGGCGATCGGTTGACGTTGTTCGGTCATTGCTCGGGGACGGCGATGACCAGGAACCTGGGCGCGGTGTACTGGTAGGAGGTGCAGGTCTGGAGCGTCAGCTCCTCGGTAGGCGTGGCAGCCAGGACGCTCATGTCGTTCCATGCCACCTTTGGCAGGATCCGCGACACGAGGTAGGGCCGCTGGCTGCCGTCCACGAGGGTGAGGACGATTTCGTCACCGATGCGTGCGTTCCATAGGTTGATGAACATCCCATCCCTGGCATGGGCGTACAGGTAGATGTTCGAGCCCCCGCCCGGCCACGAGGTGCCCGGGAAGTGGGCCACCTTGCCAAGCGGCGCGTCCAAACCGTCGCCCTCGATGACCTTCAGGTCTATCCCCAGGCGTGAGATCACGATCCGATTCGCGACGATGGCGTGCGGCGAGGCCGCCGCCGTGGGCGAGGCCGACGCCTCGGGCGAGGCCGACGCCTCGGGCGACCCGACCGCGATGGGCAGGCTCGAGATTGCGGTGGCCGGGTATGAGGCGGAGGGAGTGGCGCCCAAGGGCGGCGCCACAGAAGCGGGCCCCGCGGTCGGGGAGGCCGCGAATGGCCAGCTTCCCTGACTGGCGACCAGCAGCCCGGCCACAACGACCGCGCATATCGCAGCGACGAGATAGGTCGGGCGGAATCGCCGCCGGCGGTGCCTGTGGCGACGGCGAATGCCAGACGAGAGCGGCGGGATCGTCTCCTCGGACGCATCGCTCGGCGATTCGGCGTTCGGCCGGCCGGGGCTCAGCTCGTCCTCAGAGGATTCGCCGTCCGATGGCATGCGTTTGTCCTGGGCGGCGGGATCGGGCACTTGCAAATCCCTGCAAAACGGACGGATGCCCGCCGCGAGGCGGGCATCCAGAGACCCATTGCTACGAAGCGATCAGCGACCTTGAAGGGCGCGCCGGCCGACCACGAAGAAGGCCACGCAGATCCCCAGAATGGTCAGAGCATACGGCCACATCGGGGTCGCATCGGGGGCGGTGCTGGTGGGCGGCAAGCCGATTGCGGTGATGCCGAGGACGACCTGGCCGGTCAACGTGTCAGAGGTGGCGATGATGGTCCGGTTGCCGACGGCGCAAGCCAGCTTGACGGTGGTGGTCGCCACACCCGCAGTGTTTGTCATGGTGGAGACCGTGACGACCACGTCGCCGGCGACCTTGCCGGTCCCGATGCTCCACACAACAGCGCGGTTGTCGACCGGGTGCCCGCCGGCATCCAAGACGGTCGCCGTAACAGTGAGCGGCGTGTTGCAGGCGAGGGCCCCAATAGGCCCGCCGACAGTGATCTGATTCACAACCTGGCCCGCGTATCCCATGACGGCGGGCGCCGCGACGCTTAGCAACAGCAGCGCGGCG
>DATCGK010000491.1:0-13963 GCA_036508975.1 Candidatus Limnocylindrales bacterium | reverse complement strand
CCGTGACGCAGCCCGGCTCGCCCGAGGCGAACCACGGCCGCTGGACGTTGCCGGTGGTGCCCGCCGAGATGACGGAGATGCCGCACAGCTGGTACGTCACCGCGGAACGCGAGGGTTGACTGAGCGCTCACGCACCTGACCGCCGGCCCCGGTCGCGCATCGCGCACGTGTGACCCGACGGCCGCCCCGCCCCCGGCCATCCCGGATCGGCCTACGGCGCGGGCGGGACGAGCGCGGCGATCGCGGCGGGTGACGACCCAGGCGGCGGGGCGGGCAGCAGAGACCGGACGAGGTCGAAGACCGGCCCGCACAGGTCACCGTCGAACGGGGCGAGCGTGCAGGTCGTCCTGGACGCGAAGGCCGAGTTGCCGTCGTTGCTGTACCAGACCAGGCCGCGCGCGTCGTAGGCCCAGCCCGAGCCGGTCCCGGTCCCGACGACTCCGGCCGGATCGGTGAACCCGATCAGCTCCGCCGTCTCGGCCCAGACCTGCTCCTCGGGCGGGCGCTGCGGGTCGCACAGGCCGAAGTCAACGGCGTACTGCGCGGATGCGGTGGCGAAGGTCGAGCAGGCGATCATCAGCGCGCATCCGTAGCAGCCGCCGTTCGTCTCGGTGGCGACCTCCGCGTGGGGGTCGGTCGGCGACCAGATCCGGAGGCTGGTCGAGCCGTCGGCCCCGATCTGCGCCTCGCAGGACCAGCCGGCGGGACCCATCACCAGGTCATACCCGTCGCCGTAGATGCCGATCCTCCCCACCAGGCTCGCGGCGACGGTCACGTCGGTGGTGGCCGGCGGGCTCGGGGGAGCTTCGTCCGCGCCCATCGAGGTGGCGCACGCCGTGACGGGCAGCTGGACGGTCACGGGTTCGCCCCCGGGGCTCGAGGAGGGCGCGGCGACCGGGGTGGACGACGGCTCCGCGGCCGGTGTCGGCGATGCGACCGCGACCGGCGATGCGACCGCAGCGGGCGATGCGGCCGCGACAGCCGACGGGGCCACCGAAGATGGGACGGCCGCCGCAGGTGTCCCGCACGCGGCGACGAGGATGGCCAGCAGGAGAGTCGCTGCGACGCGCAAGATGCCCCTCGAATGGTGGGATTGGCAGGGGCAGTCTACCGGCCCGACGCCGCCTGCCCGCGGGCACCCTTCGGATCCCGCTCACCCGGCTGACGCGTCCGCCCCCTGTGCGCCCGGGATCGACATAGACTTCGTCCAGCCCCGGGACCTCCGCGTAGTCCGCGAAACCCTTGAACGCGAGCCGATCGAGGTCGAGCTGCTCCTGCGCGGTCGGGCTCGATGACTTCGCGATGCTGGCTGGTGTCCCATAGTCAATGCTGAAGCGGACGGACATGTCCGTGTTATTCCACCAGCACTGGCCGGCCACCTAGTCCGCCCAGCCGCTGGTGGTCTCCACCTCCGCCGTGGTGTCCGCTCCGGTGACCTGCTTCACCTCGGCAGGCGTGAGCAGGGAGCAGGCATCCAGCGTGGCCCCGTTGGCCGGCGGCGCCGTGACCGCGGCCGCGGCAGTCTGCTCCGGCTGGGACGTTGCCGGGGCGCCGGCCGTTGCCGGGGCGCCTGCAGTTGCCGCCGCCCCGCCACCGCACGCGCCGAGCGCCATCACCGCACCAAGCGCCAGCGTGGCCAGCCTCTTCGTCGCCACTGCATCCTCCTCACGGGTGTTCGCCGGGGACGCATGACCAGGCGTCGCGACCGAGCCGGGCTCCGGTCATCAACCGCGAGCATAGCGCCGGAGGCGCACGACGCCAGGCACCTCCTCACGGGGTCACCTCGAGAGTCTCCCGCTTCGCGTGCCCGGCCTGATGGGCTACCTGGCGGATGGGGTGCCGCTCGCGGTGTTCGACACCTGAGCAACGACCGCAACGACGCCGGCAACAGGGTCAATCGGCGCTGAAGCGCTCTTCCTTCCAGGGGTCGCCGTCGTTGTGGTAGCCGTAGCGCTCCCAGAAGCCCTTCGAGTCGTGATCAAGGAACTCCAGGCCCTGGAGCCACTTCGGGCCCTTCCAGAAGTACCGCTTCGGGACGATCAGGCGCAGCGGGTAGCCGTGCTCGGGCTCCAGCGGGGCGCCCTCGTACGTGTCCGCGAGGATCACGTCGTCGTCGTCCAGCACCGACAGCGGCAGGTTGGCCGTGTAGCCCTGCTCGGCATGGCCGAGCACGAACCCGGCCGAGGGCCGGACCTGCGCCATGTCCAGGATCGTCCGGATGGCGACGCCCTCCCAGTGCGTATCCAGCTTGGACCAGCGGGTGACGCAGTGGATGTCCGTGGTCAGGACCGTTCGCGGCAGGGCCTGGAGCTCGGCCCAGGTGAGGGTGAACGGGTTGTCGACTTCGCCCCACACGCGGAAGCTCCAGGTCGCGAGGTCCGCCTTCGGCACGCTGCCGTAGTGCAGGACCGGGAACTTCCCGGTGAGGTACTGGCCGGGCGGGACGCGGCCGGCGACGGCGGGATCGCCGCGGCGATCACCGAAGAGGCGTTCGAACATCGCTGTCTCCTGCGCGGGACGTGGCGCGACCGCCAGCATCGCCGGTATCGCTTCGGGCTGCACGCGGGCCGGGCCTCGCGTACCTTGTAACCGACATGCCCAGCCAGGACCCCCGCGTCGTCATCGTCATGCCCGCGTACAACGCGGCCAGGACGCTCGAGCGCACCTATGCCGACATCCCGCACGATCTCGTCCACCACGTGATCCTCGTGGATGACGTGTCCAAGGACGAAACCGTCGGGATCGCGAAGCGGCTCGGCATCGAGGTCATCGTCCATCGCCAGAACCTCGGCTACGGTGGCAACCAGAAGACCTGCTACGACCGGGCGCTCGAGTCGGGCGCGGACGTGGTGGTCATGCTCCACCCCGATTACCAGTACGACGCCACCCGCATCCCGCAGCTGGTCGCCCCGATCCTGGCCGGCGAGCGGGACCTGATGCTGGGCAGCCGCTTCCTGGGGGACCCGCTCGCGGGCGGCATGCCCAGGTGGAAGTTCCTCTCCAACCGGTTCCTGACAGGCCTTGAGAACGCCGCCTTCGGGCTCCACCTGTCCGAGTACCACACGGGCCTCCGCGCTTACAGCCGGCGCCTCCTGGAGACGATCCCGTACCGGCTCAACTCGGACGACTTCGTGTTCGACCAGGAGCTGATCGCCCAGGTCGTGGCCGTGGGTGGTCTCCCTGTCGGCGAGATCGGGGTGCCCACCCGGTACTTCGAGGAGGCGAGCTCGGTCGGCTTCCGGCGGAGCGTCGTGTACGGCCTGTCCACGCTGCGGGTCGTCGGCCGGTACCTGCTGCACCGGACGGGACTGCGGCGATCCGCGAAGCTGCGGTCGCGGCCCTCCTCCGGTGAGTCCGGCACGGCCTGACGTGCGGCTGCGTGGCCGCTTCGGACGGGCGGCACTGGGGATCGGGATCTCCGTCGTCGCGCTGGTCCTCGTCGTCCGGTCGGTTGACCTGGCGGCGGCCGGGGACGCGCTCCGCGGCGCCGATTCCCGCTGGCTCGTCGCGCTGGTCGCCTTCATCGTCGCGGACGTGATCCTGCGGGCGATCCGGTGGAAGGTGCTGCTCCGACCCGTGGCAAACGTGCCCCTCGGGACGACGCTCAGCTCGCTCCTCGTGGGCTATCTCGCCAACAACGTGCTGCCCGCGCGCCTCGGCGAGGTGGTCCGCAGCCACGACCTTGGGGAGCGGACCGGGATCAGCCGCACCACGATCCTGGGGACCATCGTCGTCGAGCGGGTCGTGGACACGGTGGTCGTGGTCACGATCGCGGCGATCGCGATCCTCGTGATGTCGGTCCGCGGGATCGTCGCCTCCGCGGTGATGGTCGGCGCGGCGGTCTCGGTGCTGCTGGTCATTGCCATCGCGCTGGGGATCGTGGCCCACCGGCTGCCCGGCGCGGAGCGGGTGACAGCGGTCATCGAGCGAAAGCCGCGAATCCACATGACGCTCGTCCGGCTGCGCACCGGCCTCGCTGTCGCCGGCCACGTGCCGACGATGGTGGTGGCCATCCTGCTCTCGATCGGGTCGTGGTCGTGCACGGTCCTCGCGTTCGCGGCCGCCGCGCAGGCGGTTGGCGTGGAACCGACGATCGGCCAGGCGGCGCTCCTGGCGGCCGGGACGAACCTGGCGACGGCGATCCCCGCCGCGCCCGGCTACGTGGGAACCTTCGAGCTGGCGACGGTGGCGATCGCCGCGTCGGTGGGGATCGCGCGGGCGCCCGCGCTGGCGTTTGCGGTCCTGGTACACGTGACGACCCTGCTGCTCACGTCGGTGGCCGGGGCGGTGGCCCTCGCGATGGGGAACCGCCGCCGCCAGCGCGCCACGGCCGCCTCGGCTGCGGCGGTTTCGACCGTCTCAGCCGCCTCGGCTGCGGCGGTCACCTCGAGTTCGCCGGTCGCCCAGGCTGCCGAGACGCTGCCTGAAGGAGACCCGGGATGACCCACATCGCGCGTCCGTGGCCGGGTGACCTCAGCTGGGGCGGAGACTGGCTGGTCGAGACGGCGAGCGAGCTTGCGCACCTCGGGTTCGTCCTTCGGGACGGTGGCCTCACCGGGACGACGCCCGGCCCTCGGCTGCTCGTGGCGCTCCGGGACACGCCCACCCTGGAGCACTTCGACCCGGAGGTGGTGACGTTCTGGGAGGCACGCGCCGGCCGTGGCCGGGCCGCGTCCATCGACCGCGAGACACCCCTGCCGGTGGCTCGCCCGTACGAGTGGGGCCGGATCCAGATCGACGACCGGATCCCGGTGTCCAACCAGTTCCTGGGTTTCGGCGGCACGCTGCTGGCCGATGCACGTGACGAGCGGGAGACGTTCCTGGCGTTCGTCTCGCGCGCGCCCATCGTCCGCTGGGCCGGTCACTCGCAGGGCGTCGACCCGCTTGCCGACGAGATCGGCTCCTTCTTCGCAAGGCTGATGGTGCCGATCGACTTCCAGGAGGGGGCCGAGGCGCGGATCGCGGAGGCCGACCCCGAGGTCCTGTACGCCGCCTTCCTGGGGCACGCGTCGGTTCGGCTGCACACCGGCGGCCCGCTCCGGGAGACGTTCCCCGACCTCGCCCGGTACGTGGACCGCGAGCGTCGGCGCCTGCTTGCCGATGCCCCGGCATCGTGGCATGCGGGTGAGGCGCTGCTGGGCTGGCTCGAGCTGGGCTGAGGGCGGTCAATGTGACCGCTTGCGATCGATCATCGTTTTGGGCGTGGGCGCAGACCCTGAGGCCGGATGGCCCTTGGAGATGCCCGGAATCTGCGCGAATCTACGTAGACACCCCTCATGCCCTTCCGGTCCGAAAGCCGCAGGCCTCGGTCGGGCGTGGAGGAGTCGCGATGATCAACCTGGAGTCCTCGCCCACCCAGACCTTCCGCTCGATGACGACGTCGCGCACCGCCGCCGGCTCCCGGTCCAGGCTTGCGCTTGAGCTCCGTGTCGTCGCCGCAGACACGGCCGGTCGCGTGGACCGCGACGAGCTGACGTTCGCCGAGGAGATCCTCCTGGCCGATGCGCTTGAAGCGGCCGTGGCAGCGGTCCTGCCGCAGATCGTCGATGCCCTGGACGACGCCCTCACGCCGCGCCTCGAGTCTCTGCCGCTCCACGCCCGGTTGACGCTGGCCAGGGCCCGCGGGCGCAACGAGTACGGCGTCGGCTGACCCCTTCCAGACGGCGGCGCGGCGAGGTTGCCCTCGACCACGGGCGGGTCCACGCGTCGGCGTGACCACCGCCAGGAGGGCCCATGTGCACACCTTCCGGTCACCGCCCCGACGAGTGCGCCGTCCTCCGCGATGGCGCGCGCCGATCATCCTGGCGCAGTCCTCACGGCCATCGCCCACGCCGTGATCGTTTCATGTGCAGCCGCGGGCTTCGGCGAGCCGTAAGGTCCCAGCAGGGCCACATCCACGACCTTGAAACGGATCTTGGGCCAGCACATGCGCGTTCCATGTGAACGGTCGCCAACAACACCCCTTCCGACGGGGGTCGACCGCCCGAGCGCGGGCTTCGGACTGGGCGGACGGTGTACGTGCACATGGAACGATCACGACATATGGGACGGCAATGCGGAACGGGCCGCGGCCGCGAGTGCGGCGTCGGGAGCCTCAGGCGCTATTCAGCTCGCGCGAGATCGCGCGGAGGATGAAGCGCGCCGCCTCCGCGCTCTTGCCGCCCAGCCGCTGGCCGTCGTCCTGCTCCAGCGCGCGGGCCAGGTCGTCCAGCATCAGGCCCAGGGCGGGGGTCCGCACGAGCACGCCTGCCGCGAACGCCGCCTCGAGGCCCGCCACGGCGATGCGTGCGTTCTCGACGACATGGCCCTTCGCGTCGGCCTGCTCCCGGAAGGCTGTTCGTGCCGCGGCCGCCGCCGCAGCGTGGCTCGCCGCCGCCGCACCGTCGTTCGCCATCGTCACCGGCCCGATCGCCGCGCCTCGCCCGCCGTCTCGGCCTCGCTCGTCTCGCCCGCCGCCTCTCCCCCGTCACCGACCGCCACACGACCGTCCGCGACCGCTCGAGCCCGCCATCGTGCCGCCCGCCACTCGGGCTCCAGGACGCTCATGTGGATCTCGTCCCACCAACGGCCGTCTCGCCAGATCGCCTCCCGTGCGCGGCCCTCGATCACGAACCCGACGCGCTCGTAGGCCCGGATCGCGCGCTCGTTGAAAGCGAAGACGGTCAAGGCCACCCGATGGAGCCCCAGTGACCCGAGGGCGTGGTCGACCATCAGCCGCGTCGTCTCGCTGCCGTACCCGTGCCCCCAGGCATCGTGCTCGCCGATGGTGATGTGGAACAGCGTGGACCCGTTGTCCCCGTCCAGCTGCGAGAACGCACAGGACCCGATCAGCCGGTCATCGGCGCGGACGTGGATCCCCATCGCCAGCGCATCCGGCCCGAGGGCCCGCATCGTGAAGAAGCGCTCGATCTCCTCCGGGCGCATCGGACCGTCCTGGTAGCGCGTGAGGCGCGCCACCTCCGGGTCCTGGTACCAGCGCAGGAAGTCACGCAGGTTGTCACGCGTGTGCCGGCGCAGCACGACGAGATCGCCGTCAATGTGGTCCGGGAACCATCGCCTGTGGAGCATCGCTGGAACCCTATACCATCGCCTGCATGCGCCGCTGGAGCGAGACGGCCGAGCGCGTCGCCGCGACGACGAAGACGGGCGAGAAGACCGCGATCCTCGCCGCCTATCTCGCCGGGCTTGCCCCGGACGAGCTGCCCGCGGCGGCGGTGTTCCTGACGGGTCGCCCGTTCCCCGAGGCCGACCAGCGCTCGCTGGGCCTGGGCTGGTCCGGGCTGGCCGGAGCGGTCCTGCGGACGGCCGGAGCGGACGACGATGCGCTGCGAGCCGCCTACGACCGCTCGTCCGACATCTCGACCGCGGTGGTGGAGGTGCTCGAGGCGGCCGGGCACGCCCCGGACCCGGCCGGAGAGCCCACCCTGGTCGAGGTTCGCTCGGCCTTCGACGCGATCGAGGCGGCGTCCGGCGCGGCCGCGAAGTCCGCCATCCTCGAGGCGCTGCTCGCCCGTGCCGCGCCACGGACCGCAGGCGCGATCGGCAAGGTGCTCGGCGGCGAGCTCCGGATCGGTCTCCGCGAAGGCCTGCTGGAGGCGGCCATCGCGAAGGCGTTCGGGCGGCCCCTGGATGACGTCAAGCGTGCGGGGATGCTGACCGGGGATGCGGGCCGAACGGCGGCGCTGGCGCGCGACGACAGGCTCGCCGACGCCGAGCTGGCGTTGTTCCACCCGTTCAAGTTCATGCTCGCGTCACCCGCCGAGGACGCCGCGGAGATCATCGGGCGGCTGGGCCCGGTGGTCTGGGTGGAGGACAAGTACGACGGGATCCGCGCCCAGCTTCACCGCTCCGGCACCGACGTGCGCCTGTTCTCGCGGGACCTGCACGACATCAGCGGCCAGTTCCCCGAGGTCGTGGACGGCGGAAGGGACCTGCCCTGGGCGGGGATCCTGGACGGCGAGCTGCTGGCCTGGAAGGCCGGCCTGGTGCTGCCGTTCCTCCAGCTCCAGGCGCGGCTCGGGCGGAAGTCCCCGTCCGCGGCGATCCGTGCCGCTGTCCCGGTGATCTACGTGACCTGGGACGTGCTGGCCCTGGACATGGCAGGGGACGGGGCCGTCCGGCCGATGCTGGAGGTGCCCCTCGAGGAGCGGCGTCGCCGGCTGGAGGCGCTCGCCCTGCCGCTCGCCGCGGACGGAGGGCGGTTCGGCCTCAGCCACCTCGTGACGGCGGACTCCGTGGAGGCGCTGGAGGCCGCGTTCGCCGATGCCCGGGGGCGCCGCAACGAGGGTCTGATGGTCAAGGACCCGACCAGCCCGTACACGCCCGGCCGTCGCGGCCTCGGCTGGCTGAAGATGAAGAAGGCGCTGGCGACGCTCGACTGCGTGGTGGTCGGCGTGGAGGTCGGGCACGGCAAGCGGCACGGCGTCCTCTCCGACTACACCTTCGCGGTGCGCGACAACGGGACCGGCGCCCTGGTCACCATCGGCAAGGCTTACACGGGGCTCACCGACGCCGAGATCGCGGAGATGACCCGCTGGTTCGAGGCCCACACCATCAGCACCCACGGCCGCTACCGCGTGGTCGAGCCAGTCGTCGTGGTCGAGATCGCGTTCGATGTGATCATGCGGTCCGCGCGCCACAGGTCCGGGTACGCGCTGCGGTTCCCGCGCATCGTCCGTATCCGCACCGACAAGCCCGCCGCCGAGGCCGACACGCTGGCCACGGTCCACGCGCTCTACGAGGGGCTCCAGCACGGAGCCGAGCACCTGGTGACGGCGAGCGCCAGGATGTAGCCGACCACCGGCCGGCGCACGGCCGGCGCCTGACCGGCGTCCGGTTGTCGCACGCCCGCCGTCCGGCCCGCGACCGTAGGCCCGCGACCGTATGCTTGCGGGCACGCGCCTGTGCGTGGTGCGCCGGGGGGCGCTCACAGGGAGGACCCGCATGTCTGACAGCTTCGCCGAGGCGACCAGGGTCGAGCTCATCCTGTACACGGATGCGCTCATGACCCGGGGCACCGTCCGGACCCGGCAGCACCGCGTGACCGACATCCTCAACCTGTCCGAGGACCCGTTCCTGGTCCTCGAGGACGTCACCGTCGAGGAGATCGGCGTGCGCGGCCTGCCGATCCGGGCCCGGTTCGCCCAGGTCAACCTGGACGCTGTCCTGTTCGCGGTGGCGAACGAGCCGGCCCGAGATGCCCCGGAGCTGCGCACGCCCAAGACGCGGGAGCAGGCGATCCTGTCGGTGCCGCCGTTCAAGGTGGTGGGCACGATCCACCTGCTGCGGTCGACCCAGGACCTGCGGGAGGCCCTGACGGAGCTCACGGACCGGTTCCTTCCCGTGACCGACGCGAGCTACTGGTCGGACGCGCTCGGGGAGGCTCGCCAGCAGGCGATGCTGGTGGCCGTGAACCACCGCCGGACGCAGATCCTGGCGCAGTACGAGGCGCCGGATCCGTGGGCAGGGCTCGGGGGGCCAGCCTCGACGACGTAGCGCGGGGACGGGACGGGGCGGCGCCCGCGGCACCGCGCCCGATATCAGCGGTCCACCGGCAGGTCCACGCGGTCGCCCCACTCGGCCCAGCCGCCGTCGTACACGGCCACGTCCTCGTGACCGAGCAGCGTGAGGACGTAGGCGAGCTTCGCCGCCGCCACGCCCGACCCGTCATAGCAGACCAGGCGGCGGCCGCGGGTGATGTTCGCCTTGACCAGGAGCGCACGCAGCTCGGTCGCATCGCGCAGCCGCTGCGTCCCGGGTTGGTGCATCACCCCGACCGGCACGTTCACCGCGCCCGGGATGTGGCCCAGGCGCCGCACGTTCCCCTCGAACCCGCGGAACTCGGCCGGCCCGCGCGCGTCCACGAGGAGCACGTCCGGAGCGCCGAGCAGCCCCCGGACGTCCGCGGTCGTGAGGCGCTGGCGGACCTGGGCCCGCGGCGAGAAGGCGGCGGGGGCCATGTCGACGACGCCGTTCGCCACCAGGTTGCCGGCATCCTGCCAGGCGGGGTACCCGCCCTCGAGGATCCGGGCGGACTCGTAGCCGTACGCCCGGAGGCTCCACCAGACGCGCGACGCGTAGTAGGACAGCGTGTCGTCGTAGAGCACGGCCGAGGTCCCGTCGCCCACGCCGGCGCCCGACATGACCGCGGCCAGCTGGTCGGGCGGAGCGAGGAGCAGCGCATCCGAGCCTTCGATGGTCGTCGTGACGGCGGCGCGCCAGTCGAGATGGACCGCGCCCGGGATGTGTCCCGTGGCGTGGATCGCGGCGGCTGTCCCGTCCGGACGCCAGCGCAGGTCGAGGATCCGGAGATCCGGGCGGTCGAGGTTGTCGGCCAGCCAGTCCGGTGTCGCGAGCAGCTCGGGTCGAGCGAAACCGGCCACGGTGCCTCCGAGCGGGAGTGACGGGGCGCGAACCGCGCCGCCGATATGATACGGGCGTGGTGTCACCGTTCATGCCCGACCCGGAGAAGATCGCGGCCGTCCGCCGGCTCCTGCCAGCGACCGGGGCCGGGATCTACCTGAACGCGGGGACCTGCGGGCCCATGCCGGCCGAGGCGCAGCGGGCGATGGACGAGCAGGCGGCGCGGGAGCTGGCTGTGGGGCGTGCCCACCCGGACCAGTGGCCGGAGGCCCTTGAGCGCATGGCGGAGGCGCGGGCTGCCGTCGCGGCCACGCTCGTCGCGGACCCGGCGGACATCGCCCTCACCCACTCGACCACCGATGGCATGAACCTGGCGGTCTCGGCACTGCCGTGGGAGCGTGGGGACCGGGTCGTGACGTCCTCCCACGAGCACCCGGGCGGGTTGGGGCCCCTGTGGGCGCTGCGGGACCGTCTCGGCGTGGAGATCGAGGTGGTGGATGTCGAGGACGGTGGTGACGCGGACGCCGTCGTGACGGCATTCTCGCGGGCCCTGGAGCGACCGGCCCGCGCGCTCGTCGTGAGCCACGTCCTGTGGACCACCGGCGCCGTCCTGCCCGTCGCGCGGCTCGGCGCCCTGGCCCGCGATGCCGGCGCCATCAGCATCATCGATGGTGCCCAGTCGGCCGGGGCCATCCCGGTCGTGCTCGAGGACCTGGGCGTGGACGCCTATGCCATCCCCGGCCAGAAGTGGCTTCTTGGCCCCGAGGGCATGGGCGCCCTGTGGGTCCGCCGTGGGCTCGCCGACGCCGTCAGCCCGGCGACCGCCGGGTACCTCGCCTACGCGGCCCCGGCAACCGGCACGCTTCACCCGGGCGCGAGACGGTTCGAGGCAACCGGCTTCCACCGGCCATCGGTGACCGGCTTTGCGCGCAGTCTCGGGTGGCTCTCCATGTACGTCGGCCTGCCCTGGGCCCAGGCGCGGGCGACCGCCCTCGCCGCGGCCGCCTACGATCGTCTGGGCTCGATCCCGGGTGTCCGCATGGTCTCGCCCCGATCGGCGCTCGGCACGCTGGTCACCTTCCGGATCGACGGCTGGAGCGCGGCTGCCGCGCTCCCGGAGCTCGGCTCGCGGGCCTTCGCGATCATCCGCGACCTGCCGACGATCGACGCCCTGCGGATTTCGGTCGGCTTCTGGAACACCGAGGCGGAGCTCGACCGGTTCGCGGAGACGGTGGAGCTGCTCGCGCGGCACACGCCGGACTCGATCCCGGCGCGTCGCACGCTCGCGGTCCTCGGTGGCGATGACGCTCCCCCCGGCTGACCGGCGCCCACCCGCGGAGATCCGCCGGCGGGGGTGGTTCGAGGTCCGATGGCGCCAGCTCCGCCGCGCGCCGCGCCCGGTCGTCCGCGCCGTCGTCAGCAGCCTGACCGTCGGGCTCGTCCTCGGGGTCGCGTACCTCGCCTACGACATCGCTCTCGACCGGGGCGCCGTCCTGCCGGGCGGCGACCTGAGGGTCGGGTTCCTCGTGGCCTACGTCGTCATCGTCGTGGCGGTCGGGTCCATCGTGACCTGGCTGATCGTGCCGATGCGCGCGGGCTCCAACGCCACCGGCACCACGCGGACGCCGTGGAGCGCCGCGCTCGGCATGCTCGCCGCCGTGCCGATCGCCTACCTCGTGCTCGTTGCCCTCCACGAGATCGTGAAGCCGCTGCTGGTCCGGCTGTAGCCTGCCGGGATCCCGGAAGGTCCCCGAGCGCAACTCCACTGGCACGCGCTGCGGGCGCGCGGCTATGATCGTCGCGGTCATCCGACCGATGCCCCAGGGCGCTCGAGGATCTCCATGGGGAACAACGAAGATCACGTCCACGTTGCGCTGCCCAAGCTCTATGGCAGCCCCGCGTACGCGCGCCCGCCGGTCACGCCGGTCCGACCCGTGGAGCGGCCGTTCGACCCGGACGAGCTTCCGTTGACCAGCGAGCTGAGCCAGGAGGAGCGGGCGCTGGTCGACGAGCTGGTGGCCCGTCCGTACGACGGCGCCGCATCCGCCGAGGAGTTGCCTGACTCGCGCGGGGGACCGCTGACGTTGCGCGGTCGCCCGTTCCGGTTGCGGGGCATCGGGACCTTCTTCAAGGGCAGCGGCACCGACAAGGGCAGCGAGACGGACAACGGCAGCGAGACGGACAACGGGGCCGCGCGACCGCAAGCTGACGCCTCCGACGCGGAATGAGATCGGAGGATCCCGGGTCGAGGACGTCCAGATCCGACCCGCCGATCACGGCATGCCCGACGACCGGTGGCATCGTCCATTGCGTGTGAGAAGGGCCACGGGTCCGCCGGGGCACCATCGGCCGCCGCCCGGGGCCCGTGGGGTGGTAGGGGAGGGTGGACTCGAACCACCGACTTCCGAGGTATAAGCTCGGCGCCTCTGACCAACTGGGCTACTCCCCCACGGTCAGTCTATGCCGTCCGTCCACGTTCGAACTTGGCTGCCCGTCGACAGTCACGCAGGGCGAGGTCAAGGCGAACGCGAGCCGTTCCGCCCGCGTCCCGGATCAGGGCGTTGCGGCCACCGAGCGGATCAGCTCCGCCAGCTGCGATCGCCGATCGGGCGTGAGGCCGCGCTGCGCCGGCAGGCTCTCGAGCCACGCGGCCAGCTGGCCGGGTGCCACCACCGCGCAGGCGGCGGTCCGTTCCAGCCGCTTGTCGTCGGTCACGATCGCAGCGTAGACGCGGACCAGGAAGTCGCGGTCGTGGGACGTGAGCCAGCCACGGACACGTTCGGCGTCGCGCGCCGCCCGGTCCAGCGGGGCCTCGATCGGGATCCACCGTCCGCGCTCGCCACGCACCTCCCAGGTCGTGCCGACGTGCCGGGTGAGGGAGGGGGGCGGGACGTCGCCCAGGACCACGATGCCGAACGGGCCGAGGACCATGTCGTGGATCCACCGGCCGCCGGGCAGCACCAGGTCAGTGGCGGCAAGGTGGCTTGCCCCGAGCGAGCGAGCCAGCCGCGGCGTGATCGTCCGGGGCTGGATGCCCCTGGCGGCCTCGAGGGCGGCCACGAGCCGGACGACTCCGAGGAGCATGAGGGCGGCCGGGACGACGATTGCGAACCCCCACGCGATGATGCCCACCGCGGTCTGCGCGGCGGACGGCCGGCCGCTTGGGATGAACGAGCTGATCAGGGGGGTGTCGAGGCAGAGCAGCGCGAGGGCGGCTCCGGCGACGATGAGCAGCACCGACGCGAGCGTGGAGCGCGCAACCGCGACTCGATCGGCACGGGAGACGGGGCCGGCGGCTGCGATGACCTGCATAGCCGTATCGTCCCCGCTTACGCGCTCGCGCGACGTGGCCGATTTGGACTACGTAGGAGGATGCGTCCGTCCTCGTCTCCGCCCTGAACCCCACCGATCCGACCGGGTGCTGGTGCGGGAGCGCACCACGCCTGGCGGCGCGTCCACCTGATCCGCCAGGCGGCGCGGCGACTTGCGGTGGCTCCATACCCGGACCCCCGTACCATTGCGGGCCGTCTTCCGGCTGACGATGCTCCGGTGAGGGATCTCGTACCCGCTCCATACGGGGCGCGGAGGAGGCGGCAATCAA
>DATCGK010000490.1:0-9902 GCA_036508975.1 Candidatus Limnocylindrales bacterium | reverse complement strand
CCTGCCGCGCCGCGTTCCTCGATCGCAAGACGGGATGGAGCCCCCGCGCCCACTCCCCGGAGTCGGTGGCCGGCGAGTCAGCAGCGATCACGGGACCTCCCGGGGCGGGATCGACCGGTGCGGCCATCCGGGTCAGTCGTCGGCCTGTCCGATCTCGAAGGACGCCAGCCGCCGGACCGCGATGACCGCGGCCGCCACGATGGCCACGATCGCGAGAACGAGCGCGGTCCGCGCGTCCAGGAGGTTCGGGTCGGTCACCCCGGGATTGGTGATCGCGGCCGAGATCGAGAGCGTGTACTGGCGGATGCTGAAGACCCGTGTCCCGTCGAGAAGGCCGGCCAGGACGCCCTCCCAGACCAGGATGTAGATGAGTCCGATCGCGAGCGCGCGCCCGGTGACGAGGCTGAGCGCGAAGAAGACGGTCGCGTAGACGGTTGCGCCGATCGCCGTGCCGACGGCTGCCCCGATCGCCCCGGTCAACCCGGTCCCGCCCACCCCGAGGATGGCGCCCGCGACGAACGAGGCCGGCGCCACGAGGGCCACCGACAGGCCGATGGCCACGGTCAGCTTCGCGACCACGATCCGCCATCGGTCGATGGGCTTGACCAGCAGGAAGACCGCGGTCCCGTCCTCGAGCTCCGCCCCGAGGGCCGCCGTGCCGAAGACGAGCGCCACGATCGGCAGCAGCGTGGTGACGATCAGCCGGTCCATGATCGCGGTCTCGATCTCCTCCCCGGCCCCGGCTCTCCCCCACAGCCGGACGAGGATCGCGATGGCCACCGGCAGGAGGGCCAGGAGGGCCAGCAGGAGGCTGCGCCGCCGGCCCAGGAGGCTCCGGGCGGTCAGCGCGGCGATCGTCACCTTGACGGGGCCGGGACCCCTCGACGCCGCCGAGCCGCCCGCTGCCACCGGGCCGCTCACCGCTGCACCAGGTAGCCGAACACGCTCTCGAGGTCCTCGTCGGTGGGCCGGAGCTCCAGGATCGACACGCCGCCGGCCCGGGCGAGCCCCGGGAGCGCCCGGGCGAAGCCCGCGTAGTCCGAGGTCCGCACGGAGAGGCGGCCCTGGTCAAGCTGGACGCCGAACACCGAGGGGTGGCCCACCAGGGCCGCGGCCAACCGCCGGTCGTCCGACGAGCGCATCGTGAAGGTGTGGGGCCGGTCGGTCATGAGCCGCCGGATCTCCCGGAAGTCCCCCGACGCTGCCAGCCGGCCGCTGACGATCACCAGCACGTTCTGGGCGAGCCGCTCCACCTCCTCGAGGATGTGGGAGCTGAACAGGATGACGCGCCCCTCGTCGGCCATCCGCCCCAGCAGCTCCATCATCTGGAGGCGCTGGCGCGGATCCATCCCGTTGAACGGCTCGTCGAGAAGCAGGATCGAGGGGTCGTGGACGAGGGCCCCGGCGATCTTGACCCGCTGGCGCATCCCCTTGGAGTAGGTCCCCACCGCCCGGTCCGCGGCGTCCGTCAGGCCGACCGTCGCGATCGCCCGGCGGGCCGCGGCATCGGGATCGGGCAGGCGCTGGAGCCGCGCGTTGAGCTGGGCGAACTGGAACCCGGTCAGGAACGAGTGGACGGACTCGCGCTCCGGGACGAGGCCGAGGTCACGGTAGATGGCCGGGTTCCGCCAGCTCGAGCCGCCCCGGATCGCGACGACGCCGTCGGACGGCCGGAGCAGCCCGGCGATCATGTGCAGGATCGTGGACTTGCCCGCCCCGTTCGGCCCCAGCAGCCCGGTCACCCCCGATCCCAGCACGAACGAGATGTCGTTGACGGCCACCACGTTCCCGTACCAGCGCGAGACCCCCAGGAGCTCCACGGCCGCCCCCGGGGTGAGCACGCGTGGGGCGGGCCCGCGCCCTGCGTGGACCGAGCCCGGCCCCCAGAGCGGCGCGTCCACGTTCGGGCTCATGCGGTGATCGTCCGGTAGCGCTGGACGAGGATCGCGCTCGCCCCGAGCGCGATGACGATCGAGTCGGCCAGGCCAAGCGACAGCGGCAGGCTCGCGAGCTGCCAGACGCCGGACGTCGGCACGATGCCGAAGAACCACGCATTCGCGGCGTCGAGCACGGTCCCGACATCGAGCAGGACGATGTAGCGGGATGCCCCTCCGAGCTCGAGGGCGAGGACCACGCCGACGATGATCGCGGGCACGATGAAGACGCCGAAGATCGCCACGGTCGCGTACGCCCGGCGCGCGATGAAGGCCGCGATCATCAGGGCCACGCCGGCCATGGCCACCGCCGTGACGACCGTCGAGCCGAGGATCGCGGGCCAGAACCCTGCCTCGCGGCCGAGCGCGCCGAGCACGTCGGACGTCAGCAGCACCGCCCCGATCGTGAGGATGAGGTGGGGCACGAGGAGGATGATCAGGGCCGCCGTGGTCAGGGCCGCCAGCTTGGCCAGCGCGTAGTCGACCCGGAGCAGCGCCCGCGAGAAGTAGAGGCTGAGCACCCGGTATCGGACGTCGCGGCCGAGCAGCTCCGGCGCCTGGACCGCGACGAGGAGGACCACGAACGTGCCGGTCGACCCGGCCATGTCGGGGTGGCCCGGGAGCACCCCGAGGTCGCTGATGCCGAAGCGGGAGGCGAACGCGCTCATCGCCACGACGACCACGGCCATGATCGCCGGAAACACGAGGCAGAACACCGGCAGGATCTTCGCCCGGCCGGACCGGCCGAGCCCGAACGTGGCCCGAAGGGCCGCGAGGAACAGCGTCGTGAATGCGTGGCGGCGGCCCAGCCTCGGCCCGTCATAGCCGCGGTAACCGATGTCGTAGATGCTGCCGGTAGGCCCGGGCCCTACGGTGACCCGGTCCCCGCCCGCGGTCACCCGGTCCCCGCCCGCGGTCACGCCGAGCGCCCGGTGGTCGGGCCGGCGGAGGCAGTGTCGGGGCCGGCGGCGGACGCCGCGACCAGGTCGTCGCGGAAGAGGTCCTCGAGGGAATGCCGGCCGCGCTCCACCCGCACGAGGGGAAGTCCCAGGTCGGCCACCGTGTCGCGAACGACGTCGAACGGCACCCCGCCGTCCAGCGCGATCCGGACCGTTCGATCTCCGTGGCCGGACCCCTCCAGGACCCTCAGCCCGCGGGTAGCCAGGCCCGCGGCGAGCGCATCGCGCCCCTCCTCAACCTCGACGGTCAGGATCCCGGTCTCGGCCGTGAACTCGGCCATCGGGGCCGCCCGCAGGAGGCGCCCACCGTCGATCGCCACGAGGTGGTCGCAGACCGCCTCGATCTCGCCCAGGAGATGGCTGGCCAGGACGATCGCGATCCCGAACTCGGTCCCGGTCCGCCGGATGAGGCCGAGCATCTCGTCCCGGCCGGCCGGGTCCAGTCCGTTCGTCGGCTCGTCGAGGAGGAGGAGCCGGGGGTCGTGGACGATGGCCTGGGCCAGCTGGACCCGCTGGCGCATCCCGGTGGAATAGCCGCCGATCGGCCGGTAGCGCTCCTCGGCAAGCCCCACGTGGCGGAGGACGTCCGCCGTCCGCTCCCGGGCGGCCTTGGCGGGGAGGCCCGAGAGCCGGCCGGCCTGGGCCACGAACTCGGTGGCGCTGACGTCCGGCGGGAGGGCGGGATGCTCGGGCATGTAGCCGACGTACCGCCGGAGGCGGGTGCCCTGTGTCCACGGGACGTAGCCCATGACCTCCACCCGGCCACTGGTCGGGGCGAGCAGCCCGAGGAGGATCTTGAGGAGCGTGCTCTTGCCGGCCCCGTTGGCCCCGACCAGGCCGACGATCCCGGGCGCGACGTCCAGGGTGAGCGCATCGAGCGCGACGACACCGGGGAACCGCTTGGTGAGCGCCTCGACGTGGATCAGCGGCGCCGCGGCGTCGGCGATGGGCTCAGGCATCGATCTGATGGTAGCCGGGCCGGAGACGCGCGGCGAGGGCCACGGCCGATTGGCTGCGCCGGGACATCGAAACGGACGGATCCCGGCAGAAGCGTAAGATGGCGAACCCCAGCGCCGCGCGACGAACCATTGCTCGTTCCCTGCAGATCGCGCCAGGCCCGGGAAGCCCGGGCGATCCACCCGACTCGTCAGCCGCGGCGAACCAAGGCTCACGCACCGTCTGCCCCGGAGGATCGATGGACACACCCGCGACCTATCTCGAACTCGGGTTCATCGTGATCTCGGTCCCGAACCTGCTGGTCATCCTGACCATGGTCGGGATCTTCATCGCGGCGCTGCTCGCGCCGTTCCCCGGCCACCACGCGATCGAGGAGGATGGCGATGTCCGCCCCGAGTAGTACCCCGGCCACCACGTCCGTGCCCGGACCGGCGGACACGACCTGGGCCGGCGCGGTCCGCAGGTTCCTGGAGCGGAACCTGCCGCTGACGCATCTCCTGCCCAGCCGCCAGCCGTTCTTCGTCGGCTCCTGGGTCTACATCTTCGGCGTCGTGGCCATCACCTCCCTCGTGTGGGTGGTTGGCAGCGGCATCGTCCTGGCGTCCTTCGGCCCCGGCTGGTGGCACATCGAAGCCATGGGGCGCTTCGTCAACAGCATGCATTTCTGGTCCGTCCAGCTCCTGTTCCTGTTCACCGCGCTCCACCTGTGGGGCCAGTACTTCATGGCCTCCTGGCGTGACGGGCGTGCGCCGACCTGGATCGTGGGCGTGCTGGTCTTCCTCATCGCGCTGGTGACGGGCTTCACGGGCTACCTCTCCCAGCAGAACTTCGACGCGCAGTGGATCGCGATCAACGCCAAGGACGGCATCAACGCGACCGGCGCCGGGTCGTTCTTCAACGTCCTCGACTTCGGCCAGATGTACGGCCTCCACGTGGCGGTGCTGCCGGCCACGGTGGCCGTGGCGCTGGCCATCCACGTGATGCTGGTCCGCATCCGCGGGGTCGTGAAGCCGATCGAGCCCCCGGCCCCGAAGGACGCGGCCGCACAGGCGACGAGCGGCAGCGGCACGGCGAAGGGCGGCAAGGCGTGAGCACCGCAGCCGAGAGGCAGGAGGCCTACCACCGGGGCATCCCGACGGTCAGGTTCGACCTGATCAGGGAATTCTTCCTCGCGCTGGCCGGCTCCGGCCTCGTGATCCTCGTGCTGGCGCTCCTGATGTCCTCGCCCGACGACCCGTCGGTGACGATCCAGCAGTGGTCCCAGCAGGACCCGGTGGACTTCGTGACCACCGCGACGTCCGAGCTCGCCGGGACCAGCTTCAGCGCCACGTACGGACCGCCGTACACGGACGGAACGGACGCGGCGCAGGCGGCCGGCCCGTTCGCCCCGCAGGCGTGGTTCGGCAACGCCGTCCACCTGGACACGGCCCAGGAGTTCGTGCTCGGACCCCTCGGCATGGCCGCACCCGGCAACCCGGAGCTCACCGCCGCGCTCGCCACGTACAAAGCGGCCGACGCGGCCACCCAGCAGGCCTGGCTCACCGCCTACACGGACGCCCTCGGCTCGGCCACCGCGGCCGACGGCCAGGTCACCGTGCCGGCGGGCGACTACGGGCCGGTGCCCGTGCTCATGGTGAACCTGCTCGCCATCGGCCACACCGGCGGCCTGGACGGGCTGGTCCTCTCCGGCGGCAACTTCTACGCCACCAACTACACCGCCCCTCTGCTGTTCCTGGGCGACGGCGGCTACTTCCCGGCACTCGGCGAGAGCCAGCACATGCTGGGCAGCCAGTGGGGGATGATGAACGAGACCGGCAGCTACCCGGGGCAGGCCTGGCTGTGGCTGTTCTCGATGTGGTACCAGGTGCCGCCGTTCAACACGGCGCCCAACGCGGACCTGCTCGTCGTCATGCTGATGGGCCTGCTGACGCTGGGGCTGATCCTGGTGCCTTTCATCCCGATCCTGCGGGATATCCCCCGCTGGATCCCGATCCATCGCCTGATCTGGCGCGATTACTACCGGTGGCGCCGAACGCACGGTGGCCCACCGGCCGGGTAGCAGCGGACACGACGACCCGGGTTCAACAAGACCGGGCGGGCTGACCGGCTACCCCGGCCAGCCCGTCACGGGGCCACGCGGCGCCTACCATGGAGTCGGCATGACACCCGCCGACGCCGCCGATCCGACTCCGTCCGACACCGGCCCGACCGCGCCCGTCCCTGCCGGATCTCCTGCCCTCGGCCTGACCTCCGCCGAGGCGGCAGAGCGCCTGGGCCAGGACGGCCCCAACGCCATCGGAGGGGGCGGCCGGCGGACGCTCGCCTCGATCCTCGTCGCGCAGGTCGCCAGCCCGCTCGTCCTGATCCTCGTCGCCGCGGGGCTGGTCAGCCTCGTGGTCGGGGACCCCGTGACCGCGGCGATCATCCTCGCGATCGTGGCCCTGAGCGCGACGCTGGGGTTCGTCCAGGAGGCCCGCTCGGAGTCGGCCGTCGCCGCCCTCCAGGCCCGCCTCACGCTCCGGGCGACCGTCGTACGCGACGGCGCGCCGCAGGAGCTGCCCCTCCACGACGTCGTCCGCGAGGATCTCGTCATCCTCGGCGCCGGGGACATCGTGCCGGCCGACGGCCGGGTCGTCGCGGCCGACCACCTGTACGTGGACGAGGCGTCCCTGACGGGCGAGTCTGCGCCCTCGCTCAAGGCGCCCCGCGAAGGCACGCTCGACCCCCGGTCGGACGATGATCGCGACGGGCTCGTCTTCTTCGGCACGAGCGTGGTCAGCGGCACCGGCCGCGCGATGATCACGGCGACCGGCCCGCGGACGACCTACGGCGAGATCGCCCGTCGGCTGGGCGAGCGCGCGCCCGAGAACGACTTCCAGCGGGGCGTGCGGGCCTTCGGCGGCCTGATCTTCCGGATCACGACCGTGCTCGTCATCGCCGTCCTCGCGATCAACCTCCTCCTCCAGCGGCCGGTCCTCGATTCGCTGCTGTTCGCCATCGCCCTCGCCGTGGGCCTGACGCCGGAGCTGCTGCCGGCGATCGTCACCCTGAACCTGACCCAGGGGGCGCGAGCGCTCAGCCGTCACGGCGTCCTGGTGAAGCGCCTGCCCGCGATCCAGAACCTGGGCTCCGTGACCGTGCTCTGCACCGACAAGACCGGGACCCTCACCGATGGCCACCTCCAGCTGATCCGCTCCGCGGGGATCGACCGCGACGACGCGACCGAGGCGAACCGCGCGCTGGAGCTCGCCTATCTCAACAGCCACTTCGAGACCGGCTTCTCCAACCCGCTCGACGTGGCCATCCTGGCGGGAGCCCCGGAGCCGGCCGACCTCTCGACCTACCGGAAGCTCGCCGAGCTCCCCTACGACTTCACCCGGCGGATGCTGAGCGTGGTGGTACAGCAGCCAGGCGAACCCCCGCTCCTGGTGACGAAGGGTGCACCCGAGGCGGTGCTGCTCCGGGCCAGCCATGTCCGCGAGGACCACACGGCGCGGCCCATCGAGCCGGCCGAGCACGAGCGGCTGGCGGCGCTCATCGAGTCCGCCTCCGCGGACGGGTTCAGGACGGTGGCCGTCGGTTCGCGGATCCTCGCGCCAGACGATCTCGGCCACCCCGAGGCAGGGCCGACGGCGAGCCTCGAGGATGCCGACCGGCTCGAGCGCGACCTCGTCTTCGAGGGCGTGATCCTGTTCAGCGATCCGCCCAAGTCCGGCGTCGGGGAGACGATCGCGGAGCTCGCCCGAGACGGCGTCGCGGTGAAGATCCTGACCGGCGACCACGAGCTCGTCGCGCGTCACATCGCCGGCCAGGTGGGGCTGGCGGTCGACGGCGCCCTGACCGGCGAGCAGATGCGGGACCTGACCCATCCCGCCCTCGTCGCCCGGGTGAAGGGGACGACCATCTTCGCGCGGCTGGACCCGGACCAGAAGCTCCAGGTGATCCGGGCGCTGCACGAGTCCGGGGAGATTGTCGCCTTCCTCGGGGACGGCATCAACGACGCCCCGGCCCTCCACACGGCGGATGTCGGGATCAGCGTGGACAACGCGACCGACGTGGCCCGCTCGGCGGCCGACATCATCCTGCTCGAGCCGAGCCTCGCGGCGATCGGCCTGGGCGTGATCGAGGGGCGGCGCACCTTCGCCAACACCCTCAAGTACATCCGGATGGGCACGAGCTCCAACTTCGGCAACATGCTGAGCATGACCGGCGCTGCGCTGCTGCTCCCGTTCCTGCCCATGACGCCGGGCCAGATCCTCCTGAACAACCTGATCTACGACGCCTCGCAGACGGCAATCCCCACCGACACGATCGACCCCGACGTCGCCGCCGTCCCGGCCCACTGGGACGTCCACGCCATCCAGCGCTTCATGCTGATCTTCGGCCCGATCTCGTCCCTCTTCGACTTCGTCACCTTCGGCCTGCTGCTCACGGTGCTGGGCGTCAACGAGCAGGCGTTCCACACCGGCTGGTTCGTCGAGTCGCTGTTCACCCAGGTGCTGGTGGTGCTCGTGATCCGGACCCGCCTGAGCCCCTTCTGGCACAGCCGGTCCAGCCTCCCGCTGCTGGGCGCGATCGTGGGAGCCCTCGGGGCGGCGGTGCTCATCCCGCTCAGCCCGCTCGGCCCGGCCCTTGGCTTCGAGGTCCTGCCACCCGTCTTCTGGCTGCTGCTGCTGGGCCTGGTGGCCGCCTACCTGGCGCTCGTGGAGGTCGTCAAGCGCCGGTTCCTGGCGCTGATGTAGCCCGCGGGGTGTCGTCCGCGGGTGGCTCCTCGGGGACCAGCGCCCCGTGCGGCAGGGCCTTCGTGAACGCAAGGGAGGCCAGGGCGATGAGTGCCGCGGCCAGCAGGCCGGCCTTGAGCGCGCGGAGCTGCGCCTGCTCGTAGTCGTCGACTGCTCGTGCTGGGCGTGAACCTGGTCGGCCAGGGCATCGCCGCGGCGTAGGGGGCTCGGGCCGCTCCATGCTGGCAGCAGGGCTTCATCCCAACGGGAGGTTGCAGCCGCGGCCCCTCCCGGCGATGCTGCGCACCAGGCATGCGAGAATGACGAACCCCCTCATCTACGAGATCGACACCTGGCCGTGGCTCGAGCGCCTCGGCCGGCGGGGCGATCGCCCGGTGCAGCTCGCCACGGTTCCGGCGGCCACCTGGGACGGGCTGGCCGAGTTGGGCGTGGACGCGGTCTGGCTGATGGGCGTCTGGCGCCGCAGCCCGGCCGGGACCGCCATCGCCGTGGCCGATCCGCGTCACCTGGCCGAGTTCCGACGGGTCCTGCCCGATTTCGAGATGGGCGACGTCGCCGGCTCGCCGTACTGCGTCCGCGAGTACGTCGTGGACGACCGCCTGGGCGGGCCCGCGGGTCTCGCCGCAGCGCGGCGGGCCCTGGCCGACCGGGGGATGGGGCTGATCCTGGACTTCGTCCCGAACCACGTCGCGCCCGACCACCCGTGGATCGCGGAGCATCCAGACGTCTTCGTGGCCGGGTCCGACGACGACCTGGCCCGCGATCCGCGCTCCTTCGTGCGCTTGGGCGACCGGGTGCTGGCCTGCGGGCGGGACCCCTACTTCCCCGCCTGGTCCGACGTGGTACAGCTCGACGCGTTCTCCCCGGCACTCCGCCGGGCGGCGATCGAGACGCTGTCCGGGATCCTCGACCAGTGCGACGCCGTCCGCTGCGACATGGCGATGCTTCTGCTCAACGACGTGTTCTCCCGGACCTGGGGCGACCGCGTGGGCCCGGCACCGGCGACCGAGTACTGGGCCGACGTGATCGGTGCGGTCCGGACGGTGCACCCGGGCGCGATCCTGATCGCCGAGGCCTACTGGGACCTCGAGTGGCGCCTCCAGCAGCTCGGCTTCGACTACTGCTACGACAAGCGGCTGTACGACCGGCTGGCCAACGGCGATGCCGAGTCCGTCCGGCTCCACCTCTGCGCCGACCTCGCCTACCAGCAGGGCCTCGTGCGCTTCATCGAGAACCACGACGAGCCGCGGGCGGCCTCCACGTTCCCCGGTGGGCGGGCGCGGGCCGCGGCCGTGGTGGCGCTGACCCAG
>DATCGK010000489.1:0-8060 GCA_036508975.1 Candidatus Limnocylindrales bacterium | reverse complement strand
GGCGACGCCGTGCCAGCCGACGCGGGGCCCGCCAGCCGACGCGGGGCCCGCCAGCCGAACCGGGGCCGGCCGGGCGGCGCCGCAGGACGACGGTCGGCTTCATGGACCCTCCCGCCACGATTACGCCCAGATCGGCCGCATTCGGGGCTCCTGCCGGTCTCGTGGCGCAGGAGACCACGGCCAGCGCCCGGGGGACGCAGACGGTCCCGCCGGACCTCCATCCCGGGGCGAGCCCCCGCACCCGGTAGACTCACCCCATGGCTCGATACTCTTACGGCGGACAGGCGCTCATCGAGGGCGTGATGATGCGCGGTCGCGATGCGATCGCGGTCGCCCTGCGCCACCCGGACGGCCGGATCGTGTTCGAGACCGAGCGTCTCGACTCCGGTGTCCACGGCTTCAAGGGCGCCAAGTGGCCGTTCGTCCGTGGCCTGGTGATCCTCTACGAGACCCTCGTGGTCGGCACGAGGTGGCTGATCCGCTCCGCCGGCCTCCAGGCCGAGGACGAGGGCGTCGAGATCGGCAAGGGCTCGGTGGCGATCATGCTGGGCTTCACCGCCGTGCTCGGCATCGGGCTGTTCTTCATCCTGCCCCTGATCGTGGCCACGTTCACCGCGGGGAACATCGAGAACAGCCTGGTCCAGCACCTCGTCGAGGGCCTGACCCGCATCGCGATCTTCCTGGGCTACCTGACCCTCATCGCGCGGACCCCGGACATCAAGCGCACCTTCCAGTACCACGGCGCCGAGCACATGACGATCCACGCCCTGGAGGCCGGCGACCCCCTCCGCCCGGAGGCGATCCGCAAGTACCCCACCGCGCACCCGCGCTGCGGCACGGAGTTCCTGGTCGTGGTGATCCTGCTCTCGATCCTGGCCTTCAGCTTCGTCGGCCGGCAGTCGCCGCTGTTGATGGTCGTGAGCCGGATCCTGCTGATCCCGGTCATCGCCTCGGTCGGCTACGAGCTGCTTCGCGTGGGCGCCCGGCACCGCTCCAACCCCGTCGTCAAGGTCATCATGTGGCCCGGGATCCTGGTCCAGATGATCACGACCAAGCAGCCGACCGACGACATGATCGAAGTGGCGATCGTCTCGATCGAGGAGGCGCTCCGCGCTGACGGCGAGCCAGTTCCCGAGGGCGGCCTCGGGCTGGCCCGGGACCCGATGCCCAAGCCGGGCGAGACGGCCGCGCAGGTCCGCGAGACGCAGGCGGCCGACGCCGCCGCGATCGAAGCCGACGGCGTGGCTGCCGATGCCGCCCAGACCCTCGCCCGCGACCCGGGGCTCGCCCCTGCCGCCCTCGCCCCTGCCGCCCTCGCCCCTGCCCCCGTCGCAGGCGAGGTCGCCGCCCGGCTCGACCCGCCGGCCGCGGGCTGAACCCCCGCCCAGGACCGCACCGATGTCCGACGAATCAGGCCTCGATGTCAAGCTCGAGACCCTCGCTCGCCAGTACGACGAGGTCTCCGCCCAACTTGGCACCCCCGAGGTCCTGTCCGATCCCAACCAGCTCCGCACGCTGGGCCGCGAGCTGTCGCGCCTGGAGCCGGTCGTCGCCGCCTTCCGGGAGCTCAGCGACGTCCGCAGCCAGCTGGCCGGCGCGCGCCAGATGCGCGATGCCGAGACCGACGATGACATGAAGGCGATGGCGCGCGAGGAGATCACGGAGCTCGAGGCGCGCGAGACGACGCTGGTGGAGGACCTCAAGGTCACCCTCCTGCCCCGGGACCCGAACGACGACCGGAACGTGATCGTCGAGATCCGGGCGGGGGCGGGTGGAGAGGAGGCCGCGCTGTTCGCGGCGGAGCTGCTCCGCATGTACACGCGCTACGCGCAGGAGCACCGGTTCCACACGGACCTCATGAGCCTCAACGAGACCGGCATCGGCGGCGTCAAGGAGGCGATCCTGGAGGTCGCGGGAGACGGCGCCTACAGCCGCCTGAAGTTCGAGGGCGGCGTCCACCGCGTACAACGCGTCCCGGCGACCGAGTCCAGCGGCCGGATCCACACCAGCACGGCCACCGTCATCGTGCTGCCCGAGGTGGACGAGGTGGAGGTCCACATCGACGAGGAGCGGGACCTCCGGATCGACGTCAAGCGTTCCAGTGGTCCGGGCGGCCAGTCCGTCAACACGACCGACTCGGCCGTGCGCATCACCCACCTGCCGTCCGGCCTCGTGGTCGAGATCCAGGACGAGAAGAGCCAGCACAAGAACAAGGCCAAGGCGATGGCGGTCCTGCGCTCCCGCCTGTACGACCTGGAGCTGGCCAAGCAGCGCGAGGCCCAGAGCGCCGAGCGGCGGACGATGGTCACCGCGGGCGACCGTTCGGAGAAGATCCGCACCTACAACTTCCCCGACAACCGGGTCACGGACCACCGCATCGGCGTCACCATTCACAACGTGCCGGGCGTGCTCGAGGGGCAGATCGACGCGCTGATCGACGCCCTACAGATGGCCGACCGGGCCGACCGCCTCCACGACCTCACGGAGACCGGCGGGTAGCCGCGGTGGCCGAGCCCGCTTCCGTCGTCGCCGCCCTGGTGGCGTCCGCCGCCGATCGTCTCGCCGCCGCCGATCGTCTCGCCGCCGCCGGGTCCTCGTCCCCGCGCCTGGACGCAGAACTGCTGCTCGCCCAGGCCGTGGGCACGGACCGGACGGGGATCCTCGCGCACCCGGCGGCTCTCGTGGGCGACGGGCCCCGGGCGACCTTCGAGGCGCTCGTGGCCCGGCGGGAGCAGGGCGAGCCCGTCGCCTACCTCCGCGGCTTCCGGGAGTTCCACGGGCTGGCGATCAGCACGGATGAACGCGCCCTCATCCCCCGCCCCGAGACCGAGCTCCTCGTGGACACGGCGCTCGGCGCGGTGAGCGCGCGGCTGACCGCCGCACCGCGCCCCGCGGGCTCACTCCCGCTGCGGGTCGCGGACGTCGGCACCGGGTCCGGCGCGATCGCGGTGGCGCTGCTCGTGGCCCTGCGCAAACGCCGGATGGCGGACCAGGTGGTCGTGGACGCGGTCGACCTGTCGGGCGAGGCGCTGCAGCTCGCCCGTGAGAACGCGGCCAGCCACGGGGTGGCCGACCGGATGACGTTCACGCTCGGGGACCTGCTCCGGGAGCGGGTGGAGCCGCGGTACGCCGTGATCTGCGCCAACCTGCCGTACGTCGCCACCGGCGACCTCGCCGGCCTGGCCAGGGACCTCGCCTTCGAGCCGCGCGTTGCGCTCGACGGCGGCCCGGACGGCCTGGACGTGGTGCGGCGGCTGCTGGATCTGCTGCCGGGGACGCTGGCCGCGGACGGGGTGGCGCTGCTGGAGATCGGCGCGGACCAGGGCGAGGGGATCGTGCGCGAGACCGCGGCCCGGCTCCCCGGCTGGCGCTGTGCCGCGATGACGGACCTGGCCGGGCTGCCGCGCCTGGCGGTGATCGAGCCCCCGATGCCAGGTGAGCCGCCCGCCGGGATCGAGCCACCGATACCGGGCGACGGACCCGCGGCACGGGCATGAGGGACCACCGCCCCGCCGTCCGCCCGGAACCCGCCTTCCCGATCCGCCTCATGGCGCTCGACATCGACGGGACGCTCGTGGGTCATGACGTCCGTCTCTCGCCGAGGATCCGTGCCGCGATCATGGGTGCCGTCGACCGCGGCGTCCGTGTCTCGCTCGCCACCGGCCGCCGCCCCGTCTCCGCCGTCGGCTTTGCCAACCAGCTGGGCCTCACCGAGCCGATCATCGCCCACCAGGGGGCCGTGGTCCGGGCGATGCCCAGGCGGCCCGAGGTGATCGTCGGCGACGTGGTCCCGCAGCGCGGCCGCGTCGGGCGGCTCCTCTACCACAAGCCCATGGCGCCGGACGTGATCCGGGACGCCCTCGCCTGGTGCCAGGGCCACGGGCTCGACGCCCACATCAACAACCTCGAGGAGATCCTGGCCGCGGCGGACGATCCGCGGTTCGAGGACTACTCCGCCTACTACGGGAGCGACGCGACCTTCGTCGCGGACCTGGTCGAGGCCGTGGACCGGCCGATGACGAAGGTGATCTCGGTCGGCGAGCCGCCGGCGCCGATGCAGCTGATCACCGAGGCTCGGCGCCTGTTCGCCGGCCGCGCCAGCCCAACGGTGTCGCACCCCCGCTTCCTGGAGTTCGTCGCGGACGGCGTCTCGAAGGGCCGGGCCGTCGCGTGGCTGGCGCATCGCGCCGGGATCCCGCTGGGCCAGGTGATGGCGATCGGGGATGCGCTCAACGACCTGGAGATGATCGCGGACGCAGGGCACGGGGCCGCGATGGTCAGCTCCCCGGTGGAGCTGTGGCCGTCCGCCCGGTACCTGGCGGCACCGGTGGAGGAGGATGGGTCCGCGGCGCTGATCGAAGCGCTGGTCCTGGCTCCGCCCGCCGAGGCCGCACGCAATTCCGCGCGACTCGCCGAGGCCGCGCGCGAGCACCGGCGATCGGTCCTCGGGTCCGACGCAGCGGACGCGGGTCCCGCGGGTCCGGCCTGAGCGTGAAGGTTTCGGCGTGCCCCTGTGCGCGTGCCACCCTGAGGGCACCGTGGTGAGCGGGCCCATTCCCCGGATCCTCCCCGACGGCGACGCCGCCCGAGCCGAGGCCGTGGACCTGCTCCGCGCGGGCGGGATCGTCGCCGTACCCACCGACACCGTCTACGGGATCGCCGCGGACATGGCTCTCCCCGATGCCATCGAGCGCCTGTTCGCGGCCAAGCGGCGTCCCCCCGGGAAGGCCGTGGCCGTACTGCTGGCCGATGCGTCGCAGGCCGGGATGCTGGGGGTGGTCGGGCCGGCGGCGCGAGTCCTGGGCGAGCGGTTCTGGCCGGGTGGGCTCACCCTGGTATTGCCGAGGCGCCCGGGCGTCAGCCTCCCGCGCGTCCTTGCCGGGGGCGCCCCCACGATCGGCGTCCGTGTCCCCGACCACCCGGCCCCGCGGGCCCTGGCCGCCGTCCTCGGACCCCTGCCCACCACCTCCGCCAATGTCTCCGGCGAGCCCGACGCCCGGAACGCCCGGGAGATCGCCGCCCTGCTGGGAGGTGCCCTGGCGCTCGTCATCGACGGCGGCCCGATCCGTGGCGGTCACGCGTCCACGGTCGTGGACTGCACCGGGGAGCGGCCAGTGGTCCGCCGCGTCGGGGCGATCCCCGTGGACGAGATCGTGCGGGTGCTGTGCGAGGCCGGGATCGAGCTGGAGGCGGACAGCCAGACCCGGTGAGGGCGGGCAGCCGGCAACCGCACCGCCGCACGCCCGCCGCACTCCCGCCGCACGCCCGCCGCACGCCCGCCGCACGCCCGCCGAGACATGGGAAGATAGGCGACGTCGCCCGCCGCGCCACCGCACCCGCACGACCCCGCACCCGCCAGGAGGATCCACGTGTCCCACGCCGCCGCCCCGTCCATCGCGTGGGCACCTCTCGCCGAGGTGGACCCCGAGCTCTGGGCCGCGATGGAGGCCGAGCGACACCGCCAGACGGACAAGATCGAGCTGATCGCCAGCGAGAACTACGTCTACGCGGCGGTCGAGGAGGCGCAGGGGTCCTGGCTCACCAACAAGTACGCTGAGGGCCTCCCGGGCAAGCGCTACTACGGCGGCTGCGAGTACGTCGACATCGCGGAGGAGCTGGCGAAGGCGCGGGCGCTGGCCCTGTTCCCGGGCGCGGACCACGTCAACGTCCAGCCCCACTCGGGCGCGCAGGCCAACATGGCCGCCTACTTCGCGGTCCTGCGGCCCGGTGACCGGATCCTGGGCATGAGCCTGGCCCACGGTGGGCACCTGACGCACGGCTCGCCGGTCAACTTCTCCGGCCGCCTGTACGAGGTCCACGCGTACGGCGTGACCCGCGAGACCGAGCGGATCGACTACGACCTGCTCGAGGCGCAGGCGAAGGAGGTCCGGCCCAAGGTGGTCGTGGCCGGCGCGTCGGCCTACCCCCGCACCTGGGACTTCGAGCGGATGGCGGCGATCGCGCACGGCGTGGGCGCGCTGCTGTTCGTGGACATGGCCCACTTTGCGGGCCTCGTGGCGGCGGGCCTCCACCCCAGCCCCTTCCCGCACGCGGACCTCGTGACGACCACCACCCACAAGACCCTGCGCGGCCCCCGCGGCGGCATCGTGTTCGCCCGCGCGGACCTGCCCGACGGCGTCGATCGCGCCGACTTCCCGGCGCTCGGCAAGAGCACGCTGGCGCAGGCCGTCGACAAGAGCGTGTTCCCGGGCGTCCAGGGTGGCCCGCTCATGCACGTCATCGCCGCCAAGGCCGTTGCCTTCCACCTCGCGGCCACCGAGGGCTTCCGCAATGACCAGGCGCGCACCATCGAGAACGCCGCCGTGCTCGCCGGGACCGTCGCCGAGGCCGGGGCCCGGCTGGTGAGCGGTGGCACCGACAACCACCTGGCGCTCGTGGACGTGACCCCGCTGGGCGTGACCGGCCGCGAGGCGGAGGCCCTCCTCGACGACGTCGGCATCACCGTCAACAAGAACGCCATCCCGTTCGACGTGAACCCGCCCAACATCGCGTCCGGGATCCGGATCGGGACGCCGGCCACCACCACCCGCGGCATGGGCCCGGACGAGATGCGCTCGATCGGCAACTGGATCGTGGACGCGATCCGGGACCGGGAGGATGCGGTGGTCCACGAGCGGATCCGCGCCGAGGTCCGGGAGCTGGTCGCGCAGTTCCCGGTGCCGGGACTCCCGCGCGACCGGGCCTGAGTCCGAGGCCCCAAGCGTGCGGCTGATCTCGACGTTCGGCTCGGTCGTCCCGCTTCTCGTTGCCGCGTTCGTCGCCGCCGCGCTCCTTGCCCTCGTCCTGACGCCGTTCGTCCGCCGGGTGGCGATCAGGCTCGACAACATCGATCGCCCCGATGCCCGCCGGGTCAACGACGCCCCGATCCCGCGTGGCGGCGGCGTTGCCGTGGCCGTGGCGTTCCTGCTGGTCGCCATCACCGGGATCGCGATCAACGCGCAGACCGGCGCGGTCCCGGTCCCCGTCGCCCTCAAGCCATCGCACCTGGTCGCGCTGCTCGCGGGCGGTGCGATCGCGACGCTGCTGGGCGTGCTGGACGACACGTTCCAGCTCCGGGCCCGCTGGCAGCTGCTGGGCCAGCTGGTGCTCGCCGCCCTGGCCGTGGCCGCCGGCATCCTCGTCACGGACCTGAACAACCCGTTCGGGCCCGGGGACATCGAGCTGAGCACGCCGTTCGCCATCGGCTTCTCGATGCTCTGGATCGTCGGGATGATCAACAGCATCAACTTCATCGACGGCCTCGATGGGCTGTCGTCCGGCATCGCGCTGATCGCGGCCGCCACCCTGGGCCTGATCTCGCTCACGACCGCCGTCGGCCCCGTCGGCCAGCCGTTCATCGGGATCCTGTGTTTCGCCCTGGCGGGGTCGCTGCTCGGGTTCCTGCGCTGGAACTTCCACCCGGCATCGATCTTCATCGGCACCAGTGGCGTGATGTTCGTGGGCTACACGCTGGCCGTGCTCTCGATCCTGGGGACCGCGAAGGTGGCGGTGGCGCTGCTCGTCCTCGGGGTGCCCATCCTCGACACCTTCTGGATCATCGTCCGGCGCCTGAGCTCGGGGCACTCGCCGTTCACCCCGGACCGCGGCCACATCCACCACCGGCTGCTGGACCTCGGCCTCTCCCACAGCCAGACGGTCCTGGTGATCTACGCGATCTGCCTCTCGCTCGCGGTGCTCTCCCTGGTGACGTCCGGCACGGGCCAGGTGTACGCATTCCTGGGCCTGGCGTTCCTCTTCGGCCTGGGGCTGTTCCTGCTGGCGCGGGGCGAGACCGGGGACGCCCTCGAGGCCGAGTCGTACGAGGAGGAGGAGCCGTCCGCGGAGGCGGACCCGCCGAAGGAATAGGGCACCCACACCGGTTCTGGGGAATGCGGGCGCGGTGCCAGGATCGCCGCTGCCCGTACCCCGTGGTACGCCGAGCACCCCGAGGGGTAGCGTCCGGATCGTCGCGGTCGGCAACGGGAGGATCGACCTCGATGCCATCCTGGCCCTCTCCTGACCTCCAGGGGGCTCTGGTATAGTCACGACCGCGGTGGACA
>DATCGK010000488.1:0-2077 GCA_036508975.1 Candidatus Limnocylindrales bacterium | reverse complement strand
GACGGCGATCCCGATCCGACGCAACCGAGCCGAACTCGCGGCCGTGCTCGGCCATGCGCCGCAGCCGCATGCGGATCCCCGCACGAACGCCACCCGAGAAAGGAATGCAGCGTGAAACTGGAATGTCGACGGCTCGGCACGACTGACCTCGAGATCTCGACGGTCGGCTTCGGGGCCTGGGCGATCGGGGGCGAATGGGCCCACGGCTGGGGCCCCCAGGACGACGCGGTCTCGATCGCCGCGATCCGCCACGCCGTGGATCTCGGGGTCAACTGGATCGACACGGCCGCGATCTACGGCCTCGGCCATTCGGAGGAGGTCGTCGGACGGGCACTGCGTGACATCCCGATCGACAACCGGCCATTCATCTTCACGAAGGGCGGCGTCGTCCCCGACCCCGCTCGGCCGTCGGACGAGCCGGTCCGCAACCTTGGGCCGGCGTCGATCCGGCGTGAGGTCGAGGCCTCGCTGGCCCGCCTCGGGGTGGATCGGATCGACCTCTACCAGTTCCACTGGCCGGACCAGACCGGCACCCCGATCGAGGACTCGTGGGCCGAGATGGGCCGCCTTCTCGACGAGGGCAAGATCCGCTATGCAGGCGTCTGCAACTTCGATGTGGAGCTGCTCGCGAGCACCGAGGCGGTTCGCCACGTCGACTCGCTGCAGCCGCCGTTCTCGCTGATCCGGCGCGACTCCGGGGGTGACGTCATCCCCTGGGCGGCTGACCACGGAACGGGCGTCATCGCCTACAGCCCAATGCAGTCGGGGATCCTGACGGACACCTTCTCCGCCGAGCGCGTCGCCGCGATGGCGCAGACCGATTGGCGCCGCCGGGCGCCGAACTTTCGCGAGCCGGCGCTCAGCGCCAACATCGCGCTGCGCGACGCACTGCGACCGATCGCCGCGCGACATGGGACGACCGTGTCTGCCGTCGCGATCGGCTGGGTCCTCGCGTGGCCTGGCGTCACTGGCGCGATCGTCGGCGCGCGAAGCCCCGAACAGGTCGACGGCTGGGTCGAGGGCAGCGGGATCCGGCTGACCGAAGACGACCTGGCCGAGATCGCCAACGCCGCGGCCGCCGCACGTGCCGGCAGTGGACCGGTCCATCCGCTCGTCGCCGTCAGCGGGCGGCCATCGCGACACTGAGGAGCTCCGAAATGCCGACATCCGAAATCCACCGCGGCCCGAATTCGGGCGCGGAGCACGTCCAACTTCCCCGGACGAGCGACGCCGTGGCCGCGCCCCGGTCCCGAATCGCGATCCTCGGAACCGGCAAGATGGGCTCGGCCATCGCCGCTCGACTCGCCCAAGCCGGCTTCGAGTTGACGCTCTGGAACCGGACGAGGGAGCGGGCCGTGGCTCTGGGCATCGGCCGCGTCGCCGATTCGCCAGTCTCGGCAACCCGCGACGCGGACATCGTCATCAGCAGCCTGACCGGCCCGGACGCCGTCCGAGCCGCGTATCTCGGACCGTCCGGGGCGCTGGGTGCGGCGGAGGGCAGGCTCTTCATCGAGATGAGCACCGCCGGCACCGACCTCGTGGCGGTCCTGGCCGAGGAGGTGGCGAACGCCGGCGGTCGTCTCGTCGACGCCCCCATCCTCGGCGCTCCACCTCTCGTGCGGGAAGGCACGGCCGCGATCCTCGTGGGCGGCGACAAGGGCGACGTCGGACGGGCCCTCCCACTCCTCGAAGCCCTCGGAACGGTCCGCCATGTCGGCCCTCTGGGCAGCGGCGCGCGCCTCAAGCTCGTGGCCAACAGCATGCTCGCCGACGTGATGCTCGCGGCTGCGGAGCTGCAGGTCGCGGGGGAGCAATCGGGCCTCGACCCCGATGACGTCTTCTGGGTGCTGGCGCGCCTGGCGCCCGTGCTCGCCGCCCGCCGCCCCGGCTTCGTCGAGGACCGCCACGAGCCCACGCTCTTCGCGCTCCGCGACCTGCGCAAGGACCTCGACCTGGCCCTCGGGTTGTTCGGGGTATCGGCGCTCCAGACGCCGCTCACGCTCCAGGCCCAGCACCTCGTCACCGTGGCCGCGAGCCAGGACGGCGACCTCGACATCACCGCCGTCGTGCGACCCTA
>DATCGK010000487.1:0-3866 GCA_036508975.1 Candidatus Limnocylindrales bacterium | reverse complement strand
AGTTGACGTGACGGAGGGCCCAGAAGTGCCGGCCGACCTGCTGCTTGCGGCCGACCCATTCGGCGAGCGACCCCTTCAGCGTGGTGCGCCGGGTCAGATTGAGGTTGTAGCGGATGCCCAGGTCCCGGACGTCCACCGCGTACGGCGAAGGTGGCATCAGAGGATCTTCGCGAAGCCGGTTTCGAGCCGCTTGAACACCCAGATCGAGAACGCCAGGAGGACGATCGAGAGCGCGAGCACGACGGCAAGGGCCACGAAATCGGGTGGGCGATTGTAATAGGCCACGTTGCGGTACGAGGTCAGGATGTAGGTGAACGGGTTCAGCGCGAGGACGTAGCTGAAGACGCTCCCCTTCAGGTCGCTGGCCGCGTAGATCGCGGGCGACATGTAGAACCAGATGCGCATGGCGTGGCGCAGGAGGTTCTGCACGTCTCGGTAGAAGGTGTTGAGGGCGGAGAATAGGATCCCGAGCGCCAGCGTGAAAACGAACTGCACGGCGGCGATGACGGGGATGGTCAGGAGCCACAGGCTCAGGCGGCCGGGATACAGGAGGTAGAGAAGCGCCAGCGAGAGCAGGCCGAAGAAGAAGGTGAGCGTCCCCGCGACGGTGGTGGCGGCGGGCAGCACGAGCTTCGGGAACTGGATCTGTCGGATCAGGCTGCCCCGCCCCGTCACCGAGGTAGCGGCATCCATCAGCGAGGTCTGGAACCACTGCCACGGCAGGATCGCCGCAAAGAGGAAGAGCGGCGCGTCGGCGATCGACCGTTGGAAGACCACCGTGACCAGGATCGAGTAGATGGCCATCGAGAAGAACGGGTCGATCAGCCACCAGAGCTGGCCGACCACCGTGTCTGCGTGGGTCCGCTTGAGGTCGGTCTCGACCAGGTGCTGAAGCAGGCGCCCGCGAGTCCTGAGGTCAACGGACCCGCGTGTGACCAGGCGGACGAAGTCGAGACGCCTGAAGAGCTCCCGAAAGCCGAGGGGTCGGTCGGCTGCAGTTGGGCGAGCATCGGGGATCGCCCGAACAGGAGGTATCATCGGCAGCCGAAACGGTAGCATGGGCGGTGCGGGCATGCGCTCCTGGCTCCGTGAGCCTGGCCCAGCCGGACGCACCCGGGATCGGCCCCGTGGGGCACCTCCATCACATCGAAACACGGTTCCGAGCTCGTGCCCGGAGAGGAGCGCAGCAGCGCGACATGGGATCTGAGCGACCACCGGACGACGCCCGCTTCGAGGGCCTCGGCGACTGGCTGGTGAGCCATGGCCAGGATGCTCTCGCCCGTGGCACCGGAAAGGGCGACGGGCGGAAGGGTCCGGCCCGCTGGAGCATCCGGCGGATGGTCCGGATGGCCGTGCGCGTGCTCATCCCGGTCGCCCTGGCCTGGCTGGTCCTGAGCGCGCTGTCCGGCCCCCTCGCCAACTACCTGTGGTTCCAGAACGTCGGGTTCGGCGGCGTCTGGGCCGTCCAGTTCACGTATACCCTCGCCCTGTTCCTCGCGGGCCTGGTCGGCGGCTCGGTCGTCCTGCTGATCAACCTTGTCCTGGCCTGGCGCCTGAGCGACGACCCGGACGATGCGGCGGTGATCATCGGGCTGCGCAGCCGCCGCATGGACGTTCGGGGCGCGGCCTGGCTGGCTGCCACGGCAACTCTGCCCCGCCGGTCGGTCCGCCGCGGACTCGTGGTCGTCGCGCTCGCGCTCGCGCTCCTGTTCGGCCTGCTCCTGACCGGCACCTGGCAGACCGTTGCGCTGTGGCTGCACCTCGTGCCGTATTCGACGTCGGGTGCCGCGGTCGCCGACCCGATATTCGGATACGACCTGGGCTGGTGGATGTTCACCCTGCCGCTCCTGCACCTGGTGGCCACGGTGGCCGCCGGCCTGTTCCTCTCGAGCCTCCTCCTGGCCGGCGCTGCCTACGGCGTCGCCGCCGTGCGCGGAGCGCACATGACCGACCGCAGGCCCATGGTCCACCTCGCCGTGCTCGGCGGCCTGCTGCTTGTGGCCGTCGCGGCCATGCAGTGGCTGGGCCGATACGATCTTGCGTTCGCGCAGAACGGCTTCGTCACGGGAGTCACCGCCGCGGATGCGGAAGTCCGGCTCCCCCTCGCCGTGGTGACCACGGCATCAACGGTCATCGCCGCGGTCGGGCTCGTGGTCCTGGCAGTCCTGAACCGCGCCCGGCTCGCGCGTCGCGCCGTCATCGTGGGCGGCACCTGGTACGTGGCGCTGCTGGTGGCCGGAGCGGTCCTCCCGCTCGCCTACCAGAAGCTCATCGTGGCGCCCAGCCAGAACCTGGCCGAGGCGCCGTACATCGCGAACAACCTCGCCCTGACGCGGCGTGCCTTCGCGCTCGACACGTGGACGCTGGCGTCGGACATCGGCAGGTCAAGCCTGACCGCCGCCGACGTGGGCAACGACCAGGCCACGTTCGACAATGCCCGGCTGTGGGACGCAAGCCCGCTGAGCTCGACGCTCGACCAGCTCCAGAGCGTGCGCCAGTACTACACGTTCACGTCGGTCAACATCGATCGGTACGTCATCAACGGCCAGCCAACCGAGGTCATGCTCTCCGCGCGGGAGATGGCCCTCGACAACAGTCAGGCCAGCCCTTCGTGGATCGCGGCACACGTCCTGTACACCCACGGGTACGGCCTGGCCATGGTGCCCGTCAATGCCGTCGATCCGAACGGCCTGCCCCACCTGATCATCCAGAACCTGCCAGTCACCCAGTCACCCGGAGCGCCGGTCGTGACGCAGCCGCGCATCTACTTCGGGCAGCGCCCGTCGCCCTGGGTCCTCGTCGGCGCGAAGAGCAACGAGTTCGACTACCCGTCCAGCACGGGCAACGGCAGCGACGTCGACACCCGGTACACCGGGGGCGCCGGGCTGCCCCTGGACTCGCCGGCCGCGCGGCTCTTCTGGGCCTGGAACCAGGGGGACCTCAACCTGGCGATCAGTGACCAGGTCACCGCGCAGACGAAGCTCCTCCTGCACCGCAGCCTGACCGATCGTCTCGGCACGCTCGCCCCATTCCTCGCGTTCGACGCCAACCCGTACATGGTGATCGCGCCCGACGGCCACCTCGAATACGTCCAGGACGCGTACACGATCACGAGCGGCGTGCCCGACGCGACCGCGGTCAACGATGCCACCCTCGGCGCGACCTACAACTACATCCGCAACAGCGTGAAGATCACCGTCGACGCCTACGACGGGTCGACGCACTTCTACGTCGCGGACGCCACCGACCCGCTGATCCGCGCATGGGAGGGCGTCTTCCCGGACATGTTCGAGCCGCTCGCGGCGATGCCCGCCGGCCTCGCTGCACACCTGCGCACGCCCGAGGCAATGTTCAACGCCCAGACCCAGATGTACGCCGCCTATCACGTCACGGACCCGGCCAGCTTCTACAAGAGCGACAACCTCTGGACGGTGCCGACCGTGACGACCGGCGGCACCCAGGTCCTGCCTCCCCAGGCGTACTACATCGAGATGCGCCTGCCGGACCAGACCCAGCCGGAGTTCGTGCTGGTCCAGCCCATGGTGCCGGCCTCCCGGCCGAACATGATCGCCTGGGTCGCGGCCCGGAACGACGGGCAGGCGCGCGGCCAGGTGATCGCCTATGAGCTTCCGGCCAACACCACGATCCAGGGCCCAACCCAGATCGAGGCGCGCATCGACCAGGATCCCGTGATCAGCGCCCAGATCAGCCTGTGGAACCAGAGTGGCTCGCAGGTGATCCGCGGGAGGATGCTGGTCATCCCGGTCGGCACGTCATTCCTGTACCTCGAGCCCATCTACCTCCAGTCCAAGAGCTCGGCGTTCCCGCAGCTGACCAAGGTGGTGGTCGCGTCGTCGCAGACGATC
>DATCGK010000486.1:0-2000 GCA_036508975.1 Candidatus Limnocylindrales bacterium | reverse complement strand
CGTCCACCGTGACCTCGGGCCCGCCAACATCTGGCTCGCCGAGAACGGGGGGCTTGCCAAGCTGACCGCCTTTGAGCTGGCCAAGCGCTACGCCGCTGTGGACGACTGGTGGTCTATCGAGGACGGGGAGCCGCCGAGGGGAACCCCCGTCTTCATGCCCCGCGAGCAGGTGATCAACTTCGGGTACGTGAAGCCGGACACGGACGTGTGCGCCATGGCGGCCACCTTCTACACCATGTTGACGGGCACGTTCTGGCGAGACTTCCCGCCGGGCAGAGATCCGCTCGACGTCATCCTCAACGACCCGTACATCGGCATCCGGGAGCGGGATCGGACGATCCCTCCTCGGCTGGCCGCGGTGATCGACCGGGCCGCCAGCGATGACACGAAGGAGCGGTACCAGACCGCGGCCGCGTTTCGGGAGGCGCTCGAACGCGCCCTCCGTCCGCAGCCCGACACCATCCTCATCACTCGACCGGCAGACGAGTCTGGGCCGGCCGCGCCCACGACGGAGCAGGCTGGCCACACCCTGCCCGTCTTCGAAAGGCACCCGGCCCGCCTCGACCTGCTGCACGCGGCCGGCCAGTTCGGCCGCCGGACCGCCCTCCGCGAGGCCTGGACCCGCCACGTCCTGCAGGGCCACTCCGGACCGATCTACGCGGTGGCGGTGGCGCCGGACGGTCGCTGGGTGGTCTCCTGCAGCATCGACGGGACGCCGCGCATCTGGGATCCCGAGTCGGGGGCGTGCGTCGGGACGCTGGAGGGCCACGCCGGACCGGTCGACGCGGTGGCGGTGGCGCCGGACGGTCGCTGGGTGGTCTCCGGCGGCGACGACAGGACGGTGCGGATCTGGGACCCGGAGTCCGGGGAATGTGTGCGGACGCTGCAGGGACACACCGGAGCGGTCGCTGCGGTGGCCGTGTCGCCCGACGGACGCTGGGTGGTCTCCAGCAGCACCGATCACTGGGTGACCTACGCCAGCTCCGACAACACGCTGCGGATCTGGGACCCCGAGTCGGGGATGTGCCTACGGACGCTGCAGGGCCACGCCGGGCCGGTCGAGGCGGTGGCGGTGGCGCCCGACGGTCGCTGGGTGGTCTCCGGCAGCAGCGACGGGACGCTGCGGATCTGGGACCCCGAGTCGGGGACGTGCCTGCGGACGTTGCAGGGACACACCGGATCGGTCCGTGCGGTGGCGGTGTCGCCCGACGGTCGCCGGGTGGTCTCCGGCGGCTACGACAACACGGTGCGGATCTGGGATGCCGAGTCGGGGGCGTGCCTGCGGACGTTGCAGGGGCACACCATTTGGGTCTACGCAGTGGCGCTGGCGCCGGACGGTCGCTGGGTGGTCTCCGGCAGCTACGACAGGACAGTGCGGATCTGGGACTCTGAGTCGGGGACGTGCGTGCGGACGCTGGAGGGCCACACCGGAACGGTCAGCGCTGTGGCGGTGTCGCCCGACGGCCGCTGGGTGGTCTCCGGCAGCTGGGATAACACCGTTCGGATCTGGGGCCTCGACTGGGCGTACGAGTTCCCCGAGGCAGCTGACTGGGACGACGCGGCCCGGCCGTACCTGGAGACCTTCCTGACGCTGCACACGCCGTACGGCCCGGACGGGCTGTCCCGGGTGGGCGTGCCCGCCTGGTCGGAGGAGGCGTTCGGGCAGCTGCGCAGCGAGCTCGGGGTGCGGGGGTACGGGTGGCTGCGCCCGGCGGGGGTGCGGGCCAGGCTCGAGGAGTTGGCGACCGGGCGGGGCTGGCACCGGGAGGCCTGATGGAGGCGCGCTTCTGCATCGCCTGCGGGCAGCCCTTCACCGCGGCGGGTGACGCGGACCGCTGCCCGGCGTGCGCCGGCCCGGAGGAGGCGGAGCGGCGGGCGTCGGCGCCCCTCACCCTGCTCGAGGCGCCCCTGCTCGAGGAGGGCGCGACGCGCCGCTTCCCCGACGCGGCGGAGGTGCCCGACACCTGGCAGCGCGGGGATCTGCTGCTCGAGCAGTACGA
>DATCGK010000485.1:0-2745 GCA_036508975.1 Candidatus Limnocylindrales bacterium | reverse complement strand
CGGTACGCCGAGGCGTTGTACAGGACCTCGGTGAGCGTGCCGTCGCGGTGGCGCAGGGTCAGCGCGTAGTTCACCGCGATCCCCTCGGTGAACACCAGCTGGTAGATCCGCTCGGCCTTCTGGGGGTCGGTGAAGTACTCGGAGAAGGGGGTCCCGATGAGCTCCCGGCGCGGGACACCGGTGGCCCGCACCGTGGCCTCGTTGGCGTCGGTGATCTTGCCCTCGGGGCTGATCGCGACCAGCGAGTCCAGACTCGACTCGATCATGGACCGTGCGGCCTCGAACGCCTTCCGCTGTTCGGTCACGTCGCGGGCGATCGCGGACGCGCCGACGACGGCGCCGTCCTTGTCCCGGATCGGTGAGAGGGTCAGGAAGATCGGGAACACCTTCCCGTCCTTTCGGACGCCGACGGTCTGCAGGCTCTCGACCGCCTGGCCGGCCCCGATTCTGGTCAGGATCTCGGCGAGCTCCTGGCTTCGGTCCGCGGGGCTGAGGCGGCTGTCGGGCGTACCGACGATCTCCTGGCTGGAGTAGCCGTAGAGCCGCCCGGCTGCCGGGTTCCAGCTGGTGATGGTGCCGTCCAGGGTGCTGGTCATGATGGCTTCCCCGCTGAACTCGATCACCGCCGCCATGAGCTGGGCCGCCGCGAACGTCTTGCGCTGTTCGGTCACGTCGCGGGCGATCGTGGATGAGCCGATGACTGTGCCGTCGGCGTCGCGGATCGGTGACAGCGTCAGTGAGACCGGGAACACCGCCCCGTCCTTGCGCCGGCCGGCGGTCTCATAGTTCTCGACGGTCTGGCCGGCTCCGACCTTGTCCAGCAGTGCGGTCAGGTCGTCGGCTGGCTCTTGGGGCACCAGAGTGGCGACGGGCTTGCTGACGATCTCCTGGCTGGGGTAGCCGTACAGTCTCTCGGCGGCCGGGTTCCAGCTCGAGATGATCGCCTCGCGGGTGGCGCTGAGGATGGCCTCCCCACTGAACTCGACAACTGCCGACAGCCGGCGCTCTCGCTCCCGCTGCTTGTCGGCGCTGTCGTGGTCGGTCGCGTCGCGCACGGCCGCGATGACCAGCATGCCGTCTCCGGGGTCGGCCCACGACAAGCTGATGTCGACCGGGAACTGCGTGCCGTCGGCACGGCGCCCGCTCAGCTTCAGGCCAGTTCCCATGGGCCGGGTCCTGGCGGCGGAGTGGGACCCTTTCCGGTGCGCCGCGTGGACCTGCCGGACGGACTCCGGCACCAGCGTCTCCAGGGGTGCCCCGACCAGGTCGGCCCGCTCGTAGCCGAACAACGACTCCGTGTGGTGGTTGACAAACCGGATGACGCCGGTCTGGTCCACCCCCACCAGTGCGTCGGGGACGGCCTCGAGCAGGCCCGCGAAACCCATCGTCTGCGAAGGCATCCGGTTCCTTTCGAGCCGTGTCAGATGACCAAAAACGCAAATGTCTGACAAGAACTCTACGCCGGAACTGTTCACCAGGTGCCGGAGCTGATGAGTTTGGTGCCCCCGGCAGGATTCGAACCTGCGCTTCCGCCTCCGGAGGGCGGCGCTCTATCCCCTGAGCTACGGGGGCCAATTGCCACGCTTTGGACCTTCTTTACGTGGTTTGACCCGCCGCTGAGGCTAGCAGCCTAGTGTTGTCACCATGGAATTGGGCCGCCCCGATGAGGGCGACAGTGGCCACTGCGAGCGGGGTCATAAGCCAGGCGACCGCCGCGGGCGGGTTCTCGTGTGTGACGACACCGAGCAGATCCGGCGGCTCATTCGGGTCAACCTCGAGCTCGACGGGTTCGAGGTGGTCGAGGCCGTCGACGGGCCGGAGGCCCTGGAGATCCTCCAGGACCTCGCCCAGCCGCTGCCCGACGTCATCACGCTGGACGTCGTCATGCCGCGGCGCGACGGTTGGTGGATGGTGTCGACGATCAGGGCGGACCCCAGACTTGCGCACATCCCCATCGTCATGGTCACCGCGTCTGCGCAGTTCCACGACCGGGTGCAGGCCGAGCGGGCCTGCGTCAACGAGTTCCTGGCCAAGCCGTTCGACCCGGAAGAGCTGGTCACCAAGATCGCGGCCCTGGCCGGTGGCCACCGCGCCTGAGTCGGGGTCCAACCAGCACAGGCCGCTGCCTAGCTAGAATCTCGGGGTGACCCCCGAAGAGCTCGCCCTGGCCATCCGTCAAGCCCTCACCGACGCCGTTGCCGCCGGTGAGCTCTCCGTGGTGCTGCCCGATGAGGTGCGCGTGGAACGGCCGAGGAACCCTGAGCACGGCGACTGGTCCACGAATGTCTCGCTGCAGCTGGCCAACGACGCCGGTATCGCGCCCCGCGAGGTCGCCAGGGCCCTGGCGGACCGTTTGGTGGCGGCCCCGGGTATCAAGGCCGTCGACGTCGCAGGGCCTGGCTTCCTCAACATCACCGTCGAAGCCGCCTCGGCCGGCGAGCTGGCGCACACGATCGTGGCGACCGGGCAGAACTACGGCCGCAACGACTCGGAGGCCGGGCACGTCATCAACCTCGAGTTCGTCTCGGCGAACCCGACCGGCCCGATCCACCTCGGTGGAACCCGCTGGGCCGCCGTGGGCGATGCACTGGCACGCATCCTGGCGTTCTGCGGCGCCGACGTGACCCGTGAGTACTACTTCAACGACCATGGTGCCCAGATCGACAGGTTTGCGCGGTCGCTGCTCGCGGCGGCCAAGGGTGATCCGGCCCCCGAGGACGGGTACGCCGGGGCCTACATCGACGA
>DATCGK010000484.1:0-6563 GCA_036508975.1 Candidatus Limnocylindrales bacterium | reverse complement strand
CTTGGGGACGCCGCCGCTGCTCCCTGACGGGCCGTCAGAACAGGTAAGGCAGCCCGGACGCCCCGGTCCGCGACTCCGGATCCGGTGAAGCCAGCGCCACCGTCGCAACGGTGACAACAGCGATCACCGTCATGGCCATGGCCCCCAGGATCCCGATCAGGCGCGCCTCCGGGATCACCCAGCCTGCCGGGGGCACAGCGACCACAAGGTTGAGCGCGAACACCACCGCGAACGCGACCCACGTCACCGTGACCACGGGCCGCGGCATCGCCAGGAGCAGGAACACGAACGCCGGGTAGGCGTACCGCTCGTGCATCGTCGTGAGCGAGACGAAGGCCACCAGCGAGATCGCCGCCAGTCCGAGGGCCAACTGGTCCGCCGTCGGCCGCCGGTAAATGCCTGCGAACACGGCGATGCCCAGCAGGCCGGCCAGCAGGAAGCCGAGGTGACGGAATGTCAGCGGTCCAAGGACCTGAGTCCCATCCGAGACGAAGGACCCGCCTGCCGTCAGCTGCTGCACCAGCCACCACGGGTTCCAGGCATTCAGCGACAGGACGCTGAAGATCTCGTCCTGGTAGGTCTGGAGGTTGTGCAGGTAGTTCAGCGGCCCGCCGGCCGCCAGGAACGGCAGCCAGGTGGCCACGGCCACGAGCGCCCCGATCGCCGCCGCCCGCAGCGTCCCTCGCCACCCCTGCGTGGCCAGGAACCACGCGGCGAACGGGACGATGAGCGGAAGCGCCTGGGGCTTGGTCATCAGGCTGACGGCGAGCAGCGCCGCCACGAGGCCCGGACGCCCCGCCCGGGCGGCGAGGAGGGCGAGCACCGCCGGCAGCACGTAGATGGCCTCGTACTGGCCCCACCATGCGGACACGTACCAGGTCGCGGGCCACAGCAGAACTGCTCCGACGCCCAGCAGCGCCAGGCGCGGCCGGTCCCGGAACCACCACCAGACCGCGCCGGCGATCGCCAGGTCCGCGATGCTAGCCGGCACCTTCATCAGCGCCCGGATCGCGGGATCGGACGAATCCGTCACCGTGCGGAACGCGGGCTCGACCGCTGCCAGGGCACCCCAGACCCAGGCCATGACGGCCGGGAACGAGAGGTCCTGGTCGTAGGCACGGCCCCAGCCGTTCACCGCGATGCCGTGCACCCAGAGCACGAACTGGTCCAGGTCCCCAACGAGACCGGTCGCCGGCCACATCCAGAGCCGGACGGCGATGCCCCCCGCGAACAGCAGGGGCAGCCCCAGCGCGAGGCCCAGGGTCCAGGTCCGCCCGTGGCCGACGACCAGGGAGCCGCCGGGGAGTGGCGCCCGGTCGATCACCCCGTCAGGCCGGCGTCGTGATCCAGTAGCGCTCGGCAGCGCCGCCCGCGACGGAGCCGATGTCCGCGACCCGCGCCGCGAACCCGCGCACGGCGGCCGCCGCGGCCTTCGGGTCGTCGAACAGGCGCTCGATCTGGCTCTCGTAGAGGAGGATCCCGCGGATCTTGCGCTCCAGCTGGTCGCCCACGTCCGCGAACTCGGCGGTCAGCGAGACGTCGCCGGGCAACCCGGCGAGCGAGCCCTCGGGCATGTCCTCGAGGCGGCCGAAGTCCTCCCACCAGGCGTAGGGGAAGTCCTCGTAGAACGCGATCCGGTCCGCGTAGTCCGGTCCGGGCATCACCCAGGCCCTGGCGTCGTGGAGGAGCGCGATACCGGCGTCACGCGCCAGCTGGTGGTCCACGTGCCCGCCGATGCCCAGCGGCAGGTAGACCCGGGACGGCTCCAGGCGCGCGATCTCGCGGCGGAGCAGGTCCACGGGCGCCGGATCGTCCGCACGCGGCGAGCCCAGGAGCTGGTCATCGCCCTCGTAGCCGCGGAAGACGGCGTCCGGCAGGTCCAGCCAGACGACCGAGACCTCGGCGAACGCGGCGTACCGCTCATCCTCGAGGCGCCGCTGGGCCATCGTGTCACCGGCGGCCGCGGCCTCGGTGCGCTCGGCAGTGAGCACCGCCCCCTGCGTGGCCAGGTCGTCGATGACCGGCTGGCCCGCGAGGGACTCGTTGTGGATCTTCGCGCGGCGGTACCAGGAGGAGCGCTGCCAGAACCGCTTGGCGGCGGCGTCCGCCTCGCCCTGCGTGGCGTCGAGGCCCTCCTTCGTCGCCTGCCAGGGCGCCGGGGCCGCGTCCGCCGCGGCATCCGTCGATGCGTCCTCCGGGTAGTCCGCCGCCAGGTGGGCGCGGTTGAACGCCTCGGTGACCGGCCAGACCGCCTTGGTCCCGAAACCCAGCGCCTCGCGCTGGTACGGGGTGAGCGCATCCGTGCTCCCGGAGCCGGAGTAGAGCGTCAGGATCGTGACGTTCTGCCCGAGCTCGCGCAGGCTGGCGATGAGGCCGCCGCACGAGAGCGCAACGTCGTCCGGGTGGGGGGCAACGAACACGTGGGTCATGGCCGGCCGAGTATAGCCGGGCGCAATCGGCTCCCGGCCGGTCCCGTGGCCGCGCCCGCGTCGGCGGGACGAGAAGGTCCAGACCGCGGAACTGTCAAGTTGAGCCGCGAGGAATGGTAAGTCTCATGAGTGATGAATGGTAAAGTAGACGCCTGATGCAGTATCGGCGCAGGGTCCTGGACGACCAGCTCGACGAGCTCATGACGGGTGTCGCCGCCCTGGAGATCGTGGGTCCCCGCGCCGTCGGCAAGACCGAGACCGCGAGCGCCCGGGCTCGGACGGTGTTCCGGATGGATGACCCAGGGACCAGGGCGATCATCGAGGGGGATCCGGAGCGCCTCGTGCGATCGCCGCGCCCCGTCCTCATCGACGAGTGGCAGCGCATGCCCTCATCCTGGGACCTGGTCCGGCGCGCCGTTGATGAAGACCGGTCTCCGGGCCAGTTCCTGCTCACCGGATCCGCCTCTCCCGCGAGCCCCCCGACGCACACCGGAGCGGGTCGAATCGTGTCGCTCCGCATGCGCCCGATGACGCTCACGGAGCGCGGGATCGCATCGCCGGCGGTCAGCCTGGCTGCGCTGTTGCGGGGCGAAGCGGAGCGCATCGACGGCACCACCGGCGTCGGCCTGGATGAGTACGCCCGACAGATGCTCGCCTCCGGCCTGCCCGGCCTTCTCGGCCTGTCTGACCGGGCGGCGCGCGCTGAGCTCGACGGGTACCTGTCGCGCGTGATCGACCGCGACATCGCCGATGCCGAGCTGCCGGTGCGAAACGCGCCTGCGCTGCGGCGCTGGATGGAGGCCTACGCGGCCGCGATCTCCACGACAACCTCGCTCGCGAAGATCCGGGAGGCGGCAAGCGGTGGCAGGTCTGACCAGCCGACACGGCCGACCGCCGCGCGGTACGCCGACATCCTCGAGAGCCTGTGGCTTGTGGAGCCGGTTCCGGGGTGGCGGCCGACGGGCACGGACCTCGCCCGTCTCGGTCTGGCGCCCAAGCACCAGCTGGCCGATCCCGCGCTCGCCGCGCGTCTCCGGCGCGTCACGATCGATGCGCTGTTGCGGGGCGACGCGCCCGGTTCGCTCAACGGCCGCCACGGAACCCTGCTGGGGGCCCTGTTCGAGAGCCTCGTGACCCTGGACGTCAGGGTCTACGCCCAGGCCGCCGAGGCAGACGTCTTCCACTACCGCGAATACGGCGGCGAACACGAGATCGACCTGATCGTCGAGGGGGCCGATCGGCGCGTCCTGGCGATCGAGATCAAGCTGGCAGCCGTCATCGACGATGCCGATGTCCGCCACCTGGCCTGGCTGCAGGACCGGCTCGGCCACGATCGCGTCGAGGCCGTCATCGTGACGACCGGGCGTGAGGCCTACCGCCGACGGGACGGGATCGCCGTGGTCCCGGCCGCGTTGCTGGGCGCCTGATGGCGGGTGCCGACCGCGCCGTTCTCGCCCGGTGAGTCGCCAGCGGCGCCGCATGCTTCGGACGAACGGCATCTACAACGAACGGCATCTACCGTTGACACCGGCGCGCCGCCGAGTATCGTGTGGGTGACACCAGCCAGTTTTATACTGCGTGGTGTAATACCGTGAGAGGTAAGGATGTTCATCGACCGAGTGGCGGACCTCGAGGAACTCGAGTCCCGATGGGGCACCAAGCCACAACTCTACCTGCTCTGGGGTCGCCGACGCGTCGGGAAGTCCGCGCTGATTCGCCAGTTCGCCGCGGGCCGCGAGGCCATCATCTACCAGGCCGTGACGGGCACGATCACCGATCAGCTCTCGCTGCTGACACGGCGCATCAGGGCCTGGCGGGAGGATCCGCTGCTCGCCGCGGCGCCCCTGGCCAACTGGGAACAGGCATTCGCGTACCTCGAGAACCTGGGGCGAATCCGTAAGGCGTCGGGCGAGCCGCTTCTGGTCGTGCTCGACGAGTTCCAGTATCTGTACGCCTCCGACGACACGGTCATCAGCCGACTCCAGGAGTTCCTGGAGGTTGTCAAGCACGACGACCTGCCCCTCTTTCTCATCGTGTCGGGCAGCGCCATCAGCTTCTTCGAGGAGAAGATCCTCGTCGGCACGGTCTTCGGGCGCCGAACCGCCGGCGGTCTGCTGCGGCCGCTCCCGTACCGCGACGCCACGCTGTTCTTCCCGGATTGGTCGGCGGCGGACCGGGTGCGCGCTTGGGCGGTGCTCGGCGGGATGCCGTACTACCTGGAGCAGTTCGACCCGCGGCGCAGCCTCGAGTGGAACATCCGTGAACGGATGCTGCGCCGCAATCAGGTGCTCTACAACGAAGCGGATCTCCTGCTCCGCGAGGAGCTGCGGGATGCCCCCACATACCAGTCGGTGCTGGCTGCGGTCGCCGATGGACGGACGAAGAACGCTGACATCGCCGCGCGCTCCGGCGTGGCCTCGAACCACCTATCGACCATCCTGACCCGGATGGAGCGGCTGCACCTCGTCGAGCGCACCGTGCCCTTTGGCGAGGACCCGGCGGAGTCCAAGCGGGGCCTCTGGACGGTGCTCGACAACTACCTCGCCTTCTGGTTCACCTTCGTGCGCCCGAACCTCACAGAACTCGAGGCTGGCCGCGCCGCTGCAATCTGGAGCGACGAGATCAGACCGGCGCTCGACCGCTTCGTCTCGAAGCCGGCGTTCGAGCGACTGTGCCGCGACTACGTCCGCAACGCCATCGGCCGCGATCCACGGCTTCCAGCGCGCGGCGATGTCGGCGAATGGTGGGGGCCGTACACCACTCGCGACGCCGAGGGCAAACTCGTGACCGAGCAGCGTCAGGCCGACGTTGTGGTCGGTACCTCAAAGCGGGTGACCCTTGTGGGCGAGTGCAAGTGGAGCGACGTGCTCGTCGACAGCGACGCGCTGCGTCAGCTCCGCACCGCGGTGGCAGCCGTGCCGCGGACGGACGCCTCGACCCAGCTGGCCCTCTTCGCCCGCGACGGCTTCACAGAACGAGTCCGCACCGTCGCCGAACAGGAGGGCATCCTCTTGTTCACTGCCGCCGATCTCCTGTCCGAACGGTTTGAGGTTATCGATGTTGACATTACGGGAAGTACACCCCATAACGTCAATCAACTGACCGAATGATCGCGACAATTCGAGAGTCCCGACCCATGCTGTCGCGAGCCTCTCCAGGCCCCGTCGGTCAGCCTGGCCAGCCTCCGTCGCCTACCAGCGGCACGAACACGACGGCCCCGTCCGAGGTCTCCGCCCACTCGTTCCCGTGCCGCTCCACCACCATGAGCTGCTGGTCGCGCCGGGACCCCACGGGGATCACCAGCCGACGCCCGTCACCCAGCTGCTCGCGGAGCGCGGGTGGCACCGCGGGAGCCGCGGCCGCGACGACGATGCCATCCCACGGAGCCCCATCGGTCAGCCCCAGGCTCCCGTCGCCCGTCCGAACGTCCACGCGGTCCGCGTAGCCAATCTCGACAAGGCGCCGGCGGGCGTCGCCGGCAAGGCCCGGATCGCGCTCGATCGACGTCACGCGGCAGCCGATCTCGGCCAGCACCGCCGCGGCGTAGCCGGAACCCGTGCCCACCTCCAGGACGCGGTCGCCGGGGCCGACGTGGAGCAGCTCCACCATGCGGGCGACGATGTACGGCTGGCTGATCGTCTGCCCGGCGCCGATGGAAAGGGGTCCGTCGCGGTACGCGAGGTCACGCTCCCTCTCCGGGACGAACCGCTCCCGCGGGACGGCGTTCATGGCGGCCAGGACCCGCTGGTCCCGGATATCGCGCGTCAGCAGCTGGTCCGCGACCATCCTCGCCCGGGCCTCGCTGGCGCGTGCCCGGGACTCGTCCATCGCCGGGGCCTGACTCGCCGGTGGGCCTAGCTCGCCGCTGGGCTCGGCGAGGCGGCGGCGCTGGGCGACGGCGCGGGCGAGCCGGAGGGCGCCGCCGATGCGGCAGGAGCGGCGCTGGCCGATGCGTTCGGCGCGGCCGATCCGCTTGCGACGGGCGACGAAGCCGCCGACGGGCTCGCAGCCGGTGACGCCGTCGGCGCAGGCGGTCCACGTCAACGACCGCGCGTCCGCCGTGTTCGTCCTGGCGTCGATCGGCGTGTTCGTGGCGCTCTTCGCCTGGGCGCTGCTGTTCGGGCATGGCGGCTT
>DATCGK010000483.1:0-2768 GCA_036508975.1 Candidatus Limnocylindrales bacterium | reverse complement strand
CGATCGAGAAGTCATTCGCGAGCGTCCCGCCGCAGCCGGGGAACTTGAACGACGCGATCCGGGTCTTCCAGTTGAACGACCCGTTGGCCGGGATGTACTCGCTGGTGAACCAGAACGTGCAGCCATCGCTCGGGTCGACGGCCATCGCGCTGTAGTCGCCCCAGCGGGTCAGGCCGCCGGTCTGCGATCCGGCGCCGGCGACGATCGTGGCCTCACCCTGGGTCATCACGCCCGCCGCGTCACCCGCCAGCCTGCCCGTGTAGGCGATCGCGGGGTGCAGCGTGCTGCTCGAGGTGCTGAAGCCGAGGCCCATGTTCCCGGCCTGGTCCTGGGCGATGCTGCCCATCCAGCGGTAGCTCGCGTCCGGTGCGTAGGTCCCCTGCTGGAACAGCGAGAGGCTGCCCGCGCTGGCGCGCAGCTCGTACCAGCGGACGCCGATGCTCGTCCCGGCGGTCACGCTGTGGTCCACCACGAGCGCCTCGTGGTCGCCGAAGTTCCGGTAGGCCAGGCGGTACATCAGCCGGTCGCCGAGCGTGTCGAGCTTCTGGGTGGTTCCCGACTGCGGCACGCAGGTGCCGCCGGTTCCGCCGCAGGGCAGCGTGTAGGCGGAGGTCGCGAGCGCCGTCGGCCCGGCGAGCGTGGAGCTTGCCGGCGTCGTCCAGTCGACGTGGAACTTCCAGGTGGCGAGCTGCGTGTTCGTGGCGCCGAGGGCCACGACGTAGTTCGGTGAGCCGGCCGGGGGCTGCCGAGATCCGTCGAGGTCCGAGGGGAGGAGGCCGCCGAACGTGGTGCCCACGTTGAAGCACTGCTGGGTCGCCGCGAGGCCCGCGAGCATCTTCGTCCGGTCGTAGGCGCAGGCGATGCCGCCCAAGAACGAGGTTCCGGCCGCGTTGAACGCGTTGAAGGTCTCGTAGTACGCGTCGGGCCAGACGCCGAGCTTGGGGTAGTCGGGGAAGAACGTGTACGGGAACGAGTAGCGGAAGTAGGCCCCCGTCGGATCGCCCGTCTGGGAGACGGCGACGCACTGCAGGAAGGGCGTCGAGCTGCCGTTCGCGCCGGTCACGGCGAACTGCGAGATGATCCAGCGGTCGGCGATCCGGTCGTACTTGACGGTCGGATCGCCGTTGTTGTCGGACTGGCAGAGCCCGCCGAACCCGCTCCAGAGCGTGTTGATCGGGACCGGGCCGAACAGGACCGTGCCGGTCTTGCTGAAGACCGCGAGGTCCGTGTTCACGATCTGCACGTAGTCGCTGGGGCCCACGTCGCCGTTCGTGTCGGGCGGGGCCGAGTTGACAGTGAATGTGCCCTGCGGCCCGGAGAAGCCGTTGCCCACGCCGTCGAAGTTGGTCGCGGTCGCGGGGATCAGCAGCGCCGGCAGGGTCGCCTGAACCACCCCGTCGGTGGCTCCCGGGACGGTGGCCGGATGCGGCAGCACGCCCTCGTCCTGCTCGTCGCGCTGGCTGCCACCGATCGCGGGCGGCAGGTCGCGGATGGGTGGCGATGCGTCGTGGTGGTCGTTCGGGCTGATCGTCGGCGCGCGCAGGCTCGAATGCGCGGCCTGGGACGCCGATGGTCCTCCGAGCTGGACCGCGGCGAGGCCCGCCACGAGGGCCGGGACGACCAGGGCAACGAGCAGGACGGGACGACGGGGACGCATTGCGATCAACCTCACCCTCGCGATGACGGATCGGGACGGACACGACCCGCTCGGTCTGCGCATCCTCGTGACTTCTCTGGGGGAAGTCAACGAGATTCGCGTCCGCCGGACCGACCCGCTGCGAGGCGCGGGCAACTCCCCGGCGCCGACGGGCAACTCCCCGGCGCCCCCGACGGGCAACTCCCCGGCGCCGACGGGCAACTCCCCGGCGCCCCCCGACGGGCAACTCCCCGGCGCCGACGGGCATCTCCCGGCGCCCGACAGGCAACTCCCCGGCGCCGCAAGGCGGCCGATCGATCATGGCGACACGGCACCGCGTCCCACCAGCCGGTCCAGTGCCGCTCGCGGACGCTGGGTGGCGCGATTCGCTGTTGACACGGCGGGAGCCCGTGCGGATACTCCGCCAACTGCGCAATCGATTTCCGGCCATTCGGCAATCGATTTCCTGACGGACATTCCGCCGGGAACCCCTGACAGGAAGCGAGGACCGCGAACCATGCGCCGCTCGAATCGATCGATCGCCGTCCCAGGCGTCCGTCCCCTCCTCGCGCTGCTGGCGGCCGGCTCGGTCGCCCTCGCGGGCTGTGCCGGGGCCGCGACCCCGAGCCCCGCCGCGTCCGCTGCCGCGTCGGTGGCAGCGTCAGTCGCCGCATCCGCGGCAGCCTCGGCCGCGTCGAGCGCTCCGTCCGCGTCGCCCTCCGCGGCGTGCGCCATCCCGCCGTGTGACCAGCCGATCGTCATCGGCGTCTCGCAGGCGCTCACCGGTGACAAAGCCGATCCCGGCACCGCCATCGAGCAGGGCTACGAGGTCTGGGCCAAGGAGGTTAACGACGCCGGCGGCCTGCTCGGCCGCCAGGTCGTGATCAAGTCCTACGACAACCAGAGCCTCGCCGACACCGCGGTGAGCCAGATGGAGCGGCTTGCCACGGTTGACAAGGTCGACCTGATGTTCGGCCCGTTCTCATCCGTCCTGACGGGCCCGACGTCCGCTGTCGCCGCGAAGTACAAGTACGCGTACATCGAAGGCGCCGGCGGCTCGCCGTCCGTCTTCTCGCGCAACTTCACGAACATCTTCTTCGTACAGCCTGCCACGGCCGACCACCAGGCCGAT
>DATCGK010000482.1:0-4124 GCA_036508975.1 Candidatus Limnocylindrales bacterium | reverse complement strand
CAGCACGATGCCGGCGGCGCGGAAGCGCTCAACGGCGCGATCGCGGACCGCCGCGTCGACCACCTCTCGCTCTAGCCCGAGTCGGCGCATCACGTCCTCCTGAGCCGGCAGCGTCGCGGTGACGCCACCCGGCGGGATGGGCCGCGCGACGGCCCGCGGCAGGCCACCCGGATCAGGACAGTCGGCACGGTCCGGGGTCCTCGGGCGGTGTCTACAGTTTGGCATCGGCGCGGTCCCGACTAGGGCCAGACGGTCCTGCGGGAACCGGCCGCGAGGAGTCCGATGGACTTCACGCTCAACGGTCGAGCGGTCACCGTCTCGCCGTCGTCCGGGGAATCGCTGCTCGACGTCCTGCGGGGTGCCTGCGGCCTCCGGTCGATGAAGGACGGCTGCGCGCCCGAGGGCTCCTGCGGGGCGTGCACGGTCATCGTGGATGGCCACGCCGTGGTCACCTGTGCCCAGCCGGCGGTTCGGGTCGCGGGCCGGGCGGTCGAGACCCTCGAGGGCCTGCCGGCCCATGCCCGCGACCTGTGGGCGGATGCATTCGTGGCGACCGGGGCGTCGCAGTGCGGCTACTGCTCGCCGGGCATCGTGATGAAGGCCGAGGCCCTCCTGCGGCGCGATCCCGCACCCTCGCGAGCGGCGGTCGCCCGCGCCCTGGCCGGGAACCTGTGCCGGTGCACGGGGTACGTGGCGATCCTGGATGCGATCGAGCTGGTCGCCGGCATCCGGCACGGGGGCCCGGGTGCCCCGGAGGCCCTGGCTGCCCTCGGGGATGGGGTCGCCCCTCGCTACGAGGGGCGGACCCTCGCCCTGGGCGAGAAGCCGTTCGTCGCGGACCTCACGGCGCCCGGCATGCTCCAGGGAGCGCTCCGCTTCGCGGGCGTTCCGCGGGCGGTCGTGCGCCGGATCGACACGACCCGCGCGGCGGCGGTCCCGGGCGTGATCGCCGTGCTCACCGCCGCGGATGCCCCGGGCCGGCGGGAGCAGGGTCTCATCGTGGCGGACTGGCCGCTGCTGGTCGCCGAGGGCGAGACGACCCGGTACCTCGGGGACATCCTGGCGGCCGTCGCCGCGGAGACCCGCGAAGCCGCGATCGAGGCGGCGGCGCTGGTGGACGTGGACCTGGAGCCGCTGCCGCCGGTCACGGATCCGTTCGAGGCCCTGGTGGACGGCGCACCCGCGATCCACGAGGGCGGCAACCTCGTCTCCTGTTCGGTCGTGCGGCTTGGTGACGCTGATGCGGCGCTCGCGTCGGCGGCGCACGTGGCGAGCGGCTCCTTCCGCACCCAGTCGATCGAGCACGCCTTCCTGGAGCCCGAGGCGAGCCTCGCGGTCCCGCAGGGCGCCGTCGGACCGGATGGCGTGCCCGTGACCCGGCACCGGGTCCACGTCTACTCCGAGGGACAGGGTGCCTGGGAGGACCGGCGCCAGCTCGCGTCCTTCCTCGCCCTGCCCGAGCCGGACGTCCTGGTGACCCAGGTCTCGACCGGCGGGGCGTTCGGCGGCAAGGAGGACCTCAACGTCCAGGGGCAGGCGGCGCTCCTCGCCATGCGGACCGGGCGCCCGGTCATGCTCCGGCTGAGCCGCCGCGAGAGCCTCCGGTTCCACGTCAAGCGCCACCCGATGTGGCTGGACTACACGGTGGGCTGCGATGCCGACGGCCGCCTCGTGGCGGTCAGGGCCCGCATCGTGGGGGACAACGGGGCGTACGCCAGCGTCGGCGGCAAGGTCCTGGAGCGCGCCGCGGGCCATGCCTGCGGGCCCTATCGCGTCCCGAACGTCGATGTCGAGGCCCGGGCGGTGTACACCAACAACCCGCCGTCCGGCGCGATGCGTGGGTTCGGTGCGAACCAGGCCGCGTTCGCGCTCGAGGGTGTCCTGGACATCCTGGCCGAGCGCGTCGGGATCGACGGCTGGGAGATCCGGTGGCGCAACGCGCTCGACGTCGGCGATCGGTTCGGGACCGGACAGAAACTGGGGGAGGGAGTGGGCATCCGGGCGACGCTGCTTGCCGTGCGCGACGCCTACCGGGCGGCGAGGTACGCGGGGATCGGCTGCGGCGCCAAGAACGTGGGGATCGGCAACGGGCTCGTGGAGCGCGGGCGGGCTGTCCTCCGGCCCGAGGCAGACGGCACGCTGACCCTGTTCCATTCCTGGTCCGAGATGGGCCAGGGGTGCCACACCGTGTTCCGCCAGCTGGCCGCGTCGGAGCTCGGGATCCCGCCGGAGCGGATCCGGGTCGTGGTGGACACTGGTCACGAGCTCGATACCGGGGAGACCACCGCCTCGCGGGCGACCATGCTCGGTGGCCGGGCCGTCCTCGAGGCCTGCGCCGGGCTCTCTGCCGCGCTTGGGGAAGGACACCTGGAGGACCTCGCCGGGCGCGAGTTCCCGGGCGAGTTCGTGGTCGACTGGACCACGTCGCTGGACGCCGCGATCGATGAACCGGTCACCCATTTCGCGTACGGCTGGGCGACCCAGGTGGTCATCCTCGACGACGCGGGCCGGATCGAGCGGGTCGTCGCGGCCCACGACGTGGGACGGGCGCTCAACCCCGTGCTGCTCCGTGGCCAGGTGGAGGGTGGCGTCCATATGGGCCTGGGCATGGCGCTGACCGAGGAGTTCCGGGTGGTGGACGGCGTTCCCGTCACGGACACGCTCAAGTCGCTGGGGATCATCCCGGCCGCGATGATGCCGCCGGTCGAGACGATCCTGGTGGAGGTGCCGCAACCCGAGGGTCCGCACGGGGCGAAGGGAATGGGGGAGGCGGTGCTGGTTCCGACGGCGGCCGCTGTGGCCGGCGCCCTCCACGCGTTCGACGGCGTCCGCCGGACGCGGCTCCCGATGAGCGACTCGGCGGCTGCCCGGGCGCTCCTGCCGCGGCTTGCGCGCGCAGCGGCGGGCGAGGGGACCCGGCCGTGACGTTCGTGATCGCCGGCGGCACGGTGGTCACGTCGCTGGACCCGGTGCGGGTCGAGGCAGCCGAGGTCGAGGTCCAGGGCGGGCGCGTGAGCCGGGTTGGTCCGGCAGCCGGCGCCGGGGCGGATGACCACGGTTCCGGCCGCATCGACGCCCGCGGCTGCCTCGTGATCCCGGGCAACGTGTGCGCCCACACCCATCTTTACTCGGCCCTCGCAAGGGGGATGCCGTACGGGCTGGAGCCCCCGCGCGATTTCGTGGAGATCCTCCGGCGCGTCTGGTGGCGACTGGACCGGGGCCTGGACGAGGCGTCCGTCCGCGCCTCCGCCCTTGTCGGGGGCATGGAGGCGCTGCTCGCGGGGACGACCACCCTGGTCGACCACCACGCGTCCCCGAACGCCATCGACGGGTCCCTGGACGCCATCGCGGAGTCGCTCGCGTCGCTCGGGATCCGGGGCGTGCTCGCCTACGAGGTGTCGGACCGTGACGGGCTCGAGCGGGCGGAGGCCGGTATCCACGAGAACCTCCGTTTCGCCGGGCACGTCGCTGGCGGGACGCTGCCCCTCGCCCGTTCGATGATCGGCGCGCACGCCTCGTTCACGCTCTCGGAGGGGACGCTCGCCGCCTGCGTCGATGCCGTCGAGGCGACGGGGAGCGGCCTCCACGTCCATGTCGCCGAGGACGCCGCCGACGAGGCCGACTGCCGGGCCCGGTTCGGGACTTCCGTCGTCGAGCGCCTCTCCCGGGCCGGTGCCCTGGACGAACGTGCGCTGCTCGCCCATGCGGTCAAACTCGACGATCGGGAGGCGGAGATCGCGCGCGAGGCCGGGGTGACGTTCGTGCACAACGCCCGCTCCAACATGAACAACGCGGTGGGGAGGGCCCCGCTGGGGCGCCTCGGGACGCGTGTCGCCCTCGGGACGGACGGCATCGGCGCGGACATGTTCGAGGAATCGCGGGCGGCGTACTTCCGGGCCCGGGAGGACGGGACGGCCTCGGACCCGGGCTGGGTGCTGGCCCGGCTCGCAGAGTCCGCGCGCGCGGCGGGCCGCGCCTTCGGGGAGCCGCTGCTCGGGCGGATCGAGGCGGGCGCCCCGGCGGACCTGGCCGTCCTTGACTACGCGGTACCCGCGCCCCTGGATGCGGACTCGTTCCCCGGCCACTGGGTGTTCGGCCTGTCGGCCCGGAACGTGCGCGACGTC
>DATCGK010000481.1:0-2603 GCA_036508975.1 Candidatus Limnocylindrales bacterium | reverse complement strand
TTCGGGGGGTGCATCCCGGCCATGTTTGCTCTGCCGTCAAGGCCATCCCGGCGCATCTGGTCAGCGCCCTCGGGATAGCGACGATGAAGGGCCTCGACGTAGCGGGCGAGGGCGACGATGAAGGGATCGGACTCGGTGCGGTTGACAGCCGGTCGTCCGTTCACCTTCAGGGAAGGGACGGAGGGACTCGCGCTCACGGCCAACGCCGCTCCCGGTCGGGGCTGCGCTGCTCTGCCCACCACTCGGCTCGGACGACGCGGGCAAGGCGCTCGATCGCGAAGAGGTGGCCCATGGGATCGTGGCCGTCCCGGAGCCGGACGAGGTGGGCCTCGATCCTGGCCACGTAGCGCTCGGTCAGCTCGCCTCGCGCGACCGGAGCCTGGAGGTCGCTCATGGCGCTCCTCCAGCGTCAGTCGCAGCGAGCAACCCCTCGGTATCCGGGTCGTCGTCGCCGGCGTTCGGGTCCCATGCTGAGCGCGGGTAGTCCTCCTCGACCAGCAAGTCCGCCAGTTCTACGCTGCCGTCTCCATCAGAGGGGGTGCGATCCGAAACATCGAACCTTTGATCGTGCTCGCTGGTTCGGTGTTCTGGCTCTTCGATGGGCAATCGGGCGGCGAGGGAGATCGCCGAAGCCGATCGCCGATCTATATACGGCGATTCGGCGTTCGGCGATCGCTCCCTCCCTATCGCCGCACCCATCGCCGAGGGATCGCCGAAGCGCGCTTGTTCGGCGATGTTCGGCGACTCAGTGATGGCATAGACGCGTACCCGTGCCTCCGGACCGCTCCGCGCGGTGCCTTTGACCGTGTCCAGCCGATCGCCGAGGGCCTTCACGTAGTTGCTCGCGGTGTCCTTCGACACGCCCAGCGCGGTCCCCAGCTCGACGTAGGTGATCCCCGGCGCGCCCGCGATGGCGGCGAGCACCTTCTCCGCCGGGACCTTCGTGCCCTTCGTCTCGTCCAAGTCCTGCGGATCGACCAGGAGCCCGCCGGTCTTTGTCACGAGGATGCGGCGTTCGTGGCGGACGCGCTTGCGGACGGTGAGCCGGGCTCGGATGAGCCCGTTCCCATCGTTCTCCAAGATCACCACGACGTCGCACCAGCGGCCCCACTCGCCGAGCACGTCGGAGATGCGGCGCTCGCCGCGGCCGGCCGGCTTCTTCAGGTGGATCAGGAGGACGATCGCGAGCTCGGGGTACTCAGCGAGCATGACCCGGAGGGCGGCGTAGACGGCTTGGATCTCGCGGCCCCAGGGGTCGACCTGCGTCGCGCCGGTCGCGGTGTCGACGATCAGAAGCAGCGCCCCGTGGTCGCGGAGCCATCCGGTGACCCACGCGCGCCACTCGGGCACCGTGAGCGCCGGACGGCCGCCGGCCGCGGTCATGAGCGGGAGGCGGTAGTAGCGCCCGACCAATGCCGACCGTTCGAGCTCGAGGGACGCGAGCACAATCGCCTCACGTCCGTAGTCGTCATCGGCATGCATCTCGCTCATGTAGAGCACGGGGCCAGTGCGCAGGACGGGCCACGTGCCGGCGAACGATCCGCCGGCGACGGCGACGCGGATGGCCAGCTCGCCCCCGATCGCATAGGACTTGCCAGCGCCCTCTTCGGCGGCCACGACGACGATCCGCCCTGGCCGGATGAGGTCGTCGACGTACTCCACCTCCCCGAGCGCCGAGAGTGTCGCGGTGCCGCGATCCTCCGGCTCGGGAAAGGCTGCCGAGCCGGTCGGCGTGGCGACGGAGGCACGGCCGTCGGAGAGCGGGTCGATCACGTCCAGCGTCTCGGCGAGGGTCTCCCGACCGAGGCGCCGCCTCTCCGCGTCGACGATGGCGCGGAAGGTGGCCTGCTCGTCTGGGGTGAGTGGTCGCGTCGCTTCCGCTTCCTGGGCCGCCAGGTTGGCCTGCGCGATGGCGGCGTCGGCGATCAGCTCGGGCGTCAGGTAGGCGAGATCGTGCCGGGCGCCAGGATCCACGTCCGCGGCGGTCTGGGCCTCCGCCGCCAGCTCGGCAAACGTCGGTGTCACGTCGAGGGCGACCCAAGGGGTCAGCACAGATGTGGGGACGCCCGACGAGCGTCACGCTCTACCTGGGCTGGCCCGCCTATTTCATTGCCGCTGCTGGGGAGACATCCCGCTGCGAAGGCTGCAGCCGAACCGCAATCCGGGGCCGTCGGTACTGCGCCGCGCGCGACTGCGGCCGGACCAGAGCAGCCCGTCGCCAGCGTGTAAGTCGTGCCACACGGGGTCGCCCAGGTTGATGGCGGGGTCCGCTGCATTGCCTTCGCCGAGATCCCGATCGACATGGACTCCATGGGCCCCAGTCTCACAAGCGGAGGCCCAGTCGAATAGGTGGGCCGCAGCCCCGAATCTCACCGGTTCTTGCGCGGCGCCCCTGGCTTGCCCGAGCCGAGTTTCGACCGGTAGAGCCGCTTCCAGGCGCGCAGGGTCTCGACCGGCACACAGTAGATGTAGCTGACCTCCGCGGCCCGCTCGGCGCTGAAACCCTCGTCCGGCGGCAGCACGATCGCCCGATCGTGCGCCCGCGCCGCGCGTCTGAGCAGCGCGAGATTGGCCGCCTGGTCAGGTCGGGGCTCCGAGGCCAG
>DATCGK010000480.1:0-2664 GCA_036508975.1 Candidatus Limnocylindrales bacterium | reverse complement strand
CATCGACGCAGGACGAGCCGAGGGCCTGACCACCGAAGAGCGCGAGGAGCTCTACGCCCTCCGCCGCCGGGTGAAGGTGCTCGAGGAAGAGCGGACGATCCTGGGCGAGGGTCGCCTCGGTCTCGGCGAGGAGCGCCTCGCGCTTGCGGGCCCGCTCGGCGGCGAGGACCGGGTTGCGGCAGACGACGAGCCGCTCGCCGGGGAACTCGGGGTCCCTGGACGAAACCGACCATCCTGGCGCCGCCATCCGGTCGTCTGCCCTGGCGCCAAAGCCGCCGGCCGCCTATCGGTCGGAGTCGCTGCCCTCCAGCACGGCCCTTGCCGGCCGGCGGTATCCCGGGAAGAAGTCGGCATCACCGTCGTCCGGAGCCGCCGGGGACCGGCCCAAGCGCCCCCAGCGCTCGGTGAGCAGGCGGCTGGCGTCCGGGTCGGCGATAAGCCGCCACGAGACGACGGGGTGCCGCACCGGCGAGAAGCCGAGTTTGAAGTGGATGAGCGAGTCGTCGTGGCGCAGGCTGCCACCAAGGTGGAACACGCGGTTGCCGCGCTCCCGGGCCCATCGACTGGCATGCTCGATGAGGAGCTTCGTCGGGCTGGCCGCGACATGTTCGGGCGCCGTGCCGGAGAGGTGGTACTCGACGATCCCATCGACCTCGGTCAGGAGCGCGGCCGCGGCAAGCTCCCCGTCCTTCTCGACGACGAACAGGTGGACACGCGACCCGACTGCTGTCTGGAGATCGACGAAGTAGTCGCTGGGCAGCCGCCAGTGCTCGGCGGCGCCCAGCCGTTCCATCGCCGCGGCGTAGATCGCTACGAACTCGTCCAGCCGCGTCCACGACTCGTCGATCCTCACGCCGTACCCGTCCCGCCGCGCGCGAGTGATCTCCCGCCGATGGTTCTCGCGCATCGCGCCCCACGCCTCGTCCGCCGACCGCGTGAGGTCGATCGACACGGACTGGCCGTGCTCGACGATGGCGCCTACCCGGCGGAGCGTGTCGGGGGGCGGCGAGAGGAGCGGGTGACAGCGAACGAAGGCGGTCACGATCCGGTGCTCGCGAAGCGTGGCCGCAAGGGCCACTGCCGCGCGCTCCACGAAGGCATCGTCGGCCCCCGCCTCGATCGGGCCGGCGATCGGGCCCGGATAGCCTCGCGGGCCCGTGGCGTCGAGCCATGCCTCTCCATCGGCGATCGCCGGAGGGATGGAGCGCACGACGAGGGGCACGAGGAAGACGCGATCGTCCTCCGTCGCAACGAAGGCCGACGGCGCGCCCGGCTCGTGCCAGCGGGTCTCCAACTCCACGAACCCGGGCAGGTGGTACAGGTCGTGCCTGGTGCTCGACAGCACCTCGGACCATCGCTGGTCGCCCGGCGCGAGGAGGACGGCGCGCATGATCACGCGCCGCAACCGCGGCCCGCCAGCCCGAACGTCGGGGCTAGTGTTCGGGAGTCGGTCACGGTACGCCAGCGCTCGCCGGTCTCGGCGATCCACACACGCACCAGACGGACGGCCCGCCCCCTGAGCTCAGGCGGGTAGTGCCGTTGGGATGGATGGCGGTTGTTCTCGCTCATGGACTCCATCTTCCTTCAAAGCGATGGCGTCTCCACCGAATTCACAGCGTCTCACGACAGAGGGGGAAGAAGCCTCCGGGCACCTCCGGACGCACTGGCGGGGTCGTCCTTTGGTGAGCCACGAGGTCATCGTCAGCCTAATCGCCGGCACCCGCACGCGCAGCGGCGTAACGGTACACGCCGCGATCGACGCCAACGCTTACCCGAAGGGCGTGGTCGTCTCGGATGCCGAATTCGCCGCCATCATTATCGACCGCAACGACTTCCGCGGCGAGTGGAACTGCTGCATCCGACCAGGGCCGTGATGTTCACGCTATTTGTGAACGAGTCGTAAGCCCCGGTCCCCCGGGCCGTGGATGCCGTGAGGTCTCCGCCTGTGGTGTCTGCGGACACCGCGCCGCCGCCCTTCGCGTCGATGTCCCAAGGGCCCCGTGGTACCGTGCGCGCGGGGCGCGGGGCCGGCGCCGGTCGCCCCCGTTGAGTCGCGTGCGCCGCCTCGAACGACGGAGACGCGATGATCCCTTCCCCGAATCCCGTTTGACGGAGCATCCCGCTCGCTAGGCCCGACGTCGGGCTCCGAGAGCTCGAGGTCGTGACCCAGGTCCTGCGCAGCGACGTGCTCGCGATTGGGCCCGTTCACGCAGCGCTTCGAGGAGGGCATCGCGTCGGTGGCCGGCCGTCGCGAGGGTGTCGCCTGCTCGAGCGGGACGGCCGGACTGCATCTCGGCGTCCGCGCGCTGGAGATCGGCGAGGGAGACGAGGTCATCACGACGCCCTTCAGCTTCGTCACGTCTGCGAACTGCCTCCTCTACGAGCGAGCGGTCCCCCGCTTCGTCGACATCGAGGAGGACAGCCTCGGGCTCGACCCGGATCAGTTCGAGTCTGTCGCCACGAGCCGGACCCGGGCCGTCCTGCCCGTCCACGTGTTCGGGCGCCCGTGCCGGATCGAGGCGATCGACGCGGTGGCCCAGCGGCGCGGCTGGGCGCTGATCGAGGATGCCTGCGAGGGGTTGGGCTCGACGATCGACGGGCGCCCGCTCGGGAGCTTCGGCGATGTCGCCGTCTTCGCCTTCTACCCGAACAAGCAGATCACGA
>DATCGK010000479.1:0-2273 GCA_036508975.1 Candidatus Limnocylindrales bacterium | reverse complement strand
GGCTCTCATGGGTCTCCTCGACGCCCAGCGGCTGAACTACCGGGATCTCGACAGCGCCCCGTTCGATCCGGCGTGGGTCCTCGCGAGCTTCCCTCTATCACCGTGAACTGGTGCCGCGAATGCGCTCACCGATCGCTCAGGACCCGAGGTAGTTCACGCCGTTCACCGTGCAGACCGCGAAGGGCGAGCCTCCGCCGCCGAGAGTGAGCACATCCCCTTCACTCCCGATCACGGTGCCGTCCGGGGCCAAGATCTCCCCCTGATCGTTCGCGACCCTCGTGCGGAGACCGGCAGGAAGGACGAGGTCCTCGACCGAGCCGGTCGCCGGGTCGGTGAAGGTGACAGTGGAACCCGAGTGACCAACCTTCGCGGCGACAATGGTCTGAAGGCAGACGGATCCGGACATTCGAGGAGACAGAGGGCTCGGGGAGGGCACTGCGGCGGAGCAGGCCCCGACGAGGATCGCGATGGCCAAGAAGCCGAGAAGTCGGGTCACGCGCGCCTCCGCTGGTTCGACACCGAGACGCCCTCAGCATCGCCGCGGTTCCGTCGCTGTCAAGTCCGAACGCCCTTGCCTCCGCATGCGCGGTCTCGCGCGTCCAGTTTCCCGGTCAAGAATCAGAGCTTTAGCGCTGATGCTTGGCTATACCCTGAAGCATCCAAAGCGGTCTCTTGACGGTGTGCGCGATCGCCGCGATTGTCCTCGCCATGCTGACGGGTGAGTTGCCTCCGGCGAGGACAGGATGAGAACGCGAAGAGGTCTCAGGCGGTGGGCGGCCGCGATCTGGGTCGTCGCTCTTCTCGTCGCGGCCTGCGCTGTGCACGCCGTGATCAGCACGGGTCCCGACGGGTTGCGGACGTTCGCCGTGATCCGCAACCCGGATGGTTCGTCCGTCCCATGCGCGGCGTTCGGTCTCACGAACCCAGTCGCGGGCATCCTCCAAGGGCAGGCCGGGGGGCGCGAGCCTGCCTGGCTCCAGGCCCAGGACGGCCGGCACCTCTCCGTCGTGTGGCCCGCGGGCTTCACCGTCCGGTTCGAGCCCGATGCCGCGATCTACACGGAGAGGGGTACGCTCGTCGGGCGGGCCGGCGATCGGATCGTGCTCGGCCAGACGCGCCCCGGGGATGCGGCCGGGACATTCGACGACCCGTATTTCGCCTCGGGCCTTGTCTTCGGCGACTGCTATCCCGTCCTGCTGCGGTGAGTCGCTCCTCCTCGGGCCCGCGGTCAAAGGCACCCGAGGCGGTCCGGTGATCAGGTCGGCTCGGCCCGCAACCGCGCGAACAGATAGCCGAGCGACGCGACTTCGAGCCAGGCACGTGCGCTCGCCGTGGTCTCCTCGTAGCAGCGTGAGAGCCTGCGCCAGCGCCCCAAGCGCGCGAACGCGTGCTCGACCCGCACGAGCGGCTTGATTGGGACAAGGCGGCCCAGCGGGCGCAGCGCAAGAAGGCGCCGGCCGTCAGCCGGACGGCGACGGGAGAGGTCGCTGGTCCAACGCCGTGACCCTGCCGGCGGCGTCCGACTTCACGGACACCAGGATGTCGGGCCGCAGCCCCTTCCTGTGGAAGATCACCTGGCCGGTGTTCAGCTGCGAAGCCGGGCAGAAGGCGCCGGGCGGGCACCACCAACCGTAGTGGAACTCGATGTAGGCAATGGCTGGGTCCGGCCCGACGAGGTCCTTCGCGGCGGCGACTGCGTTCTCGCAGGTCAGGGTGATGACGATCGGCAAATCGGAACCGTTCTCGTCCGTCTGTGTCCCGGTCGGGGTGTTCTTGTCGCACTCGACCTTCGGTTCCTCGGCGACGGCGGTGGGAGCCGGAGTCGGCGAGGGCGCGACCGTCGGCGAGGGCGCGACCGTCGGCGACGGGACGACCGTCGGCGGTGCGGGGGTCATGCTCGGCTGCGGCGACCCGCAGGCGACTACTCCGACCAGGAGCAGGCCAGCCGCCAGCCCTGCGAGCGCCCCTCGTGTTCCATGTCGTCGCATCGGTGTCCCGCTCGTGTAAGCCCGTCCGTCCGCAGCATCGCTCACGACGTCGCCCTATCAAGGACGCTCGCGCGCCGGAAGAAGTTGCGACGCCCCCAGCGCCCCGTCGCGCGGTGCCAGTTTTGTACCGCTCATGCCTCACAGGTGCCGGCATGTGGTGGCGGTCGCTCCTGAGACAACGGGAGTCCAGCCGGGGCGCGGCGGCGGTTGCCCGGCCAGGCCAGCGTCAGCGGCGCGTCCTTGCGATCGGAGCGGTCCGGGCATAGCCCGTCCGGATGAGCAGCA
>DATCGK010000478.1:0-2204 GCA_036508975.1 Candidatus Limnocylindrales bacterium | reverse complement strand
GAACCTGCCGGTCGAGCCCTGCCACGATCAGTGGATCGTGACCGACCGAGGTTCGCCTGGCTGTTCGGAGCTCGTCCGTGATCGCCCTGCTCGACGGACACGCGTACCGCTCCCTCTCACGAGGGTGCTGGCGGGCCCCGTATCCTCCGCTGTGCGGGCCGATCAGATGGGCCGCCGGCAGGGGGTGCCGGGGAGCCCCCAAGGCGATCGATGGCGTGGCGTGCGCGGTAGCCTGAGGCTCCTGCGAGGGCCACCGATATCCACCGCGGAGGACGCAAGACGACGCGACGGGTGACGATCGACCAGCCCGGTCACGCCCGCGATGGGAACGCCCGGGCCGACCGGTGGCGACGGGCCGAGACAACCCTTCTTCTGTTGGCTGCGGTCGCGCTCGTCGTCGGGGTGGCGACGCGACAGGCCGACACGATCGAGGGATTCTCGCCCGGGGGCGCCCTGGCCGGCCTGGTCAGCCAGCTGCCGACGACGCTCCCAGCGGCGATCCTCGTCACGATCGCCATGCTCCTCGACCTCACCGCGGGCGCAGTGCTGCTTCGCCTCGTTCGGCAGGCCCCGTTCGCCACGTGGTCGGATCTCCTGCTGGGCGGTTTCGCGGGCACCGTCCTCCTCGACGCGCTGCTCCTGTTCGCCCTTGGCGGAGCCGGCGTGTTTCGCCAGCAGGCGCTGGCCGTGATCCTCGGGGCCTTGGTGGTGGCGGGCCTGCGTGTCCGCCCGCTCGTGGCGCAGCCGTTCCGGCTGGGCCGGGTACGCCCCGCCCGCTGGCTGCTCATCGGCCTCGTCTGGTCGGCGCCGCTTCTTCTCTCGCTGGCCTCGCCGGTCGTCCCGTTCGCGGACGAGTTGCCGAACCACGTGGCGCCCGCCGAGCATCTCCGCGTGTTCGGCCAGATCGCGTCCCTGGCCACGTATCCGTCGCCTCTCTATGGACCATCACGCCTCTTCCTCGGGTACGCCGCGCTGATGGGCACGCTCTCGACCCTGACCGGCCTCCCCGCCGCGCTCGCCATGTCGGCGTCGGTGGGCTCGCTCGGGATCCTCTCGGCGGTGGCCGCGCGACGACTCGCGTCGGCCGTGTTCGGCCGCGAGGCCGGCTTCTGGGCGCTCCTCGCCTTCGCGCTGTCGTTCAGCTTCGTTCGGCTCCCCGACGCGCGCGACAGCGTCGTGGCCCTGCCCCTGGCCGCGCTCGCCTTTGCCCTCATGGCGGCCCCCGGAAGGCCGGGGAAACGCGTGCGTCCCGCCCGCGCCGGACCGGACTGGCTGCTGGCAGCCGCCCTGACCGCGGCCACCCTCGTCCATCCGCTGGTGGGGGCGTTGACCGCGGGCAGCGTCGCCCTGCTCGTCGCCGCCGACCCAGCCCGCTACGCGCGACGCGCCATCCCGGCACTCGCGGCGACCGCGATTGCCATGCTTCCCCAGGCGGCGGTGATGCTCGGGCTCGCGCCTGCACCGGCCTGGGGGATCGTGGCCTTCGCCGGTGGGGCGGTCGTCGCGATCGGGACGGCCCGCTTCATCGAATGCGGGGGCTGGTCACGGATCTCGCCGCGGGCGGCGACGGCAGGCTTCGTTCTCGCTGGCGCGCTCGCTTTGGTGGTGATCGCCGCCGTCGCGCCGGGCGCGCCGGCGCAGGCTGGCAGGTGGCTCAACCCGGCCTTCCCGTTCCTGTTTGCGGCAGCCGGGGTGGCCACGAGCGTGCTGGCCCCGGGCGGCCGCCCGGGCCGCAGGCTGCTTCTCGCGCCGCTTGCGACTGGCGGCGCCGCGCTCCTTGCAGTTGCCGTCATCCCTGGTTCGTCGCTCCTCGCGGACGCGCTCCGCTATGAAGTTCCCAAGGCGGTCGGATACTGGCTGCCCTGGGCCTGCGTCCCCGCCACCGCGGGCCTGGTGGCGGCAGTCGTCCGCTGGCGAGGTCCGGCCGTCGTCCGCGTCGTCCTCGTCGGAGGCTTCCTGGCGATCGTGCTCTTGCCCGCCGGGTCGCCCACGCCGGACTCGGTCCAGGCCTCGCACGCGGTGGCGGACGACCTCGCATTCGACCTGCGAACCGCCGAGTTCGGCGGCTGGCAGGGCTACCCGGACTCGCGGCTGGTTGTGGATGCAGCCGGCCGCGATCTCCTCGGGTTCCTCCGCGAGGAGATCTCCAGCGGGCGGCTCGGCGCCGAGGCGCGGGTGCTGCACGTCGCCCGCAGCTACCAGCC
>DATCGK010000477.1:0-4918 GCA_036508975.1 Candidatus Limnocylindrales bacterium | reverse complement strand
CGGCTCACTGATCTCAGTGCAGGAGCGGCTCAGCAACGCCTCATCGCGTTCGAGGATGAGCTGAGGAAGGAAGCGTCGCCTCGAGCGAGCCGCTACCTCCTCGCGGCGAGTCGCCAGACCGACAATGTCGCCCCGCGGCGGACCCGCATTGAGATCCTTGCCGAACTCCTCGCAGGGGCGGTCTCGTGACGCTTCGTCCACCCAAAGTCCGCCCCGCAAGGAGGCCCGGACCAAGGGCTCGCACCTTCTTCGAGCGCTTCCCTAGCCAGCTTGAGGCGCTGAAGCTCCAGGCTCGGAGCGCCTGTGAGTTGGTTACTGAGACACTCGACGACCTTCGGATCCCGATCCACTCGGTCACGGGTCGGCCTAAGGAGCAGGGGTCAGCCATCGAGAAGACGATCAAGAAGGGGTATGGGCTGCCTTCGATTCAGATGACGGACCTTGTCGGCGTTCGCGTGATCACCTACTACGCGAAGGATGTCGACCAGGTGGTCCCACGGCTCAGGGCATCGCTCACGGTTCACCCTGACCCTCGCAAGAGCCCAGACAAGCGTGTCGAATTAGATGTTCGGGAATTCGGGTACAGCTCGGTCCATCTGGTCGTGCAGGCGACAGGAGGGCAACTTACCCGGTACCCCGCTCTGCGTGACCGCTGGTTCGAGGTTCAGGTCCGCGGGATCCTTGAGCACTCTTGGGCGGAGATCGAGCACGACATCGTCTACAAGTCGGGAACTGCACGCGAGCGCGGACTGGTTCGAAGGTTCTCCGCGATGGCCGCCGTCTTGGAGGTTGTCAACTCAAGCTTCGAAGAGCTGCGCGTGGCTCAACGAGAGGTTGCCGCTCTACATGCGGCCAACTACAGTGCCGGCCGTGGCTTCGACATGCCACTCGACGCGGCTCGTCTTGCCGCCTTGATGCACAGCCTTCTCCCTCGCAGCCCTGGATGGCATGAGGGACCAGATTCACCCGGAACTACCCAGCACATGGCGGCACGGATGGTCGACGCGCTGGCATTCGCGGGCGTCCGGAATGGGGACGACCTACGAGCAAGGATCACCGCGAACCAAGTGGGCGACGACGTGGCCGAGTATGCAACGGCTGCAAGCCTTGCAAGTGACGACGTTTCCCATGTGACCAGGCTCCTACTGATGCTCGGTCGGCAGGATCCGAGCCTTCTGGGGGACTGCTTCCCGTGGGAAGCTGGCGATGCCTACCTTGCGGCCGTCTTAGGGCTCTGAAGCCGCCAAGGGCGCGTTTCGTCCAGCCCTATCTCTTAACCCTCGCTCGGTTTGACCCCCACCCGGTCCGCGCGTACACTCCGGCGGCCTGCCGGCCGGCTTGGTGTGCCTCGTGTACGCATGGCTGCCGGGACGCCCCCTGCGCCGTCGGGCATCGCGCGCGGGAGGCGGGTGCGAGACCCCTGCCCGAGGAGGTGAACCGGGTTTGGCCGAAGTCCGAGTGGGTGAGAACGAGACGTTCGAGAGCGCGCTCCGCCGCTTCAACAAGAAGATCCAGCAGAGTGGCATCCTCGCCGAGGCTCGCCGACGCGAGCATTACGAGAAGCCCTCTGTGAAGCGGAAGCGGAAGGAAGCAAAGCGCAAGAAGAACGCGCGCGCGAGCAACGGCTGAGCCTCCCGGGTCCCGCGGCCGGTCACCAGGACCACCGCGGTTCCCAGGCCCACCCCGTGGCGTCGACCGGGATCCCGTCCCGGAGCCCCACCATCGGCGCAGCTCGCGGGTACGGCGGCGATCGACGAAGCCGTGACGCCCGAGGAGCCATCCGGTGACCCTTCGCGAACGACTCCATGACGACACGACCGCAGCCATGCGGTCGGGTGATGTGCTGCGCCGCGACGTCCTGCGGATGGTCCAGAACGCCATCTACAACACCGAGAAGGCGAAGAAGGTCACCCTGACCGAGGACGAGATCCTGGGCATCGTCATGCGCGAGGTGAAGACCCGCCGTGAGAGCGTCGAGGCCTTCCGCAAGGGCGGTCGCGAGGACCTCGCCGGCAAGGAGGAGGCCGAGATCGCGATCCTCGCCGGGTACCTCCCCGAAGCCCTGACCGATGACGAGCTGCGTGCCCTGGTGGACGAGGCTGTGGCCGCCACCGGCGCCGCCACCGCCCGCGACCTGGGCAAGGTCATGGGCTGGCTCTCCCCCAGGATCCGCGGCCGAGCCGACGGCAAGGTCGTCTCCGGGCTGGTGGCCCAGGCACTCGCCGGCGCGGACCCCTCCGCGCACGGGGCCGGGCACTAGCCGCCGCCGCGGAGCCGCCCGATGCTCGCCCAGTCGCCGGAGGCGCCGATCCGCTTCACCCGCCGCGACGCGGGCCGCCTGATCGCGGCCTCCGTGGTGCTGGTCGTCGCGATGTCCGTGATCCTGGGCCTGGACTTCCTGCCCGCCCAGACGCAGCTCGAGGTGGACAAGCCCGCCCCGTCCAACGTGTTCGCGCCGCGCGCGGGCCTGTACGAGAGCGCGCTCCTGACCACCGCCGCGCGCGAGACGGCGCGGAACGAGGTACCCCCCCAGTACGACTTCACCGCCGCCCAGGCCGAGGCCATCGCGGTCCAGCAGGCCCAGGCGTTCGAGCGTCTCGTCAAGCCCGTGGACGCGGCCTTCGCCGACGGCGTGACAGCCGTAGACCGGATGATCCTCCTGGGCGCCGCCCTCCCGGTCCTGCCCGCCGACCGGGCTGCCACGCTGCAGGCCCTCACCCCCGAGCGGTGGACGGCGGTCCGCACCGAGGCGGCCCGTGTCCTGGACACCGTCGAGCGGACGGAGCTCAAGGACACGCAGGTCCCCCTCGTCCGCGACAACCTCGCCGGGCGGATGGCGGGTGACCTGGACGTGGACGAGCGGGCCCTGGCCGCCGCGCTCATCGGGCCGCTCGTGGTCGCCAACTCCGCCTACGACCCGCAGCTCACCGAGACCCGCCGTCAGCAGGCGGCCACGGCCGTGGAGCCCGTTGAAAAGGCCTGGGAGAAGAACGACATCATCGTCCGGTCCGGTGACCGGGTGACCCCCGAGGCCTTCGAGGCGATCGTGTACTTCGCGCTCAACAAGGGCGGCCTGGACGTTGCGCGCCTGGCCGGCTTCGTGGTCCTGTCGATCCTCGTCATCTGCCTGCTGCTCACCTGGACCTGGCGCTTCCGCCGTGAGTTCTGGCACCGCAACAACGTCATGCTCCTGCTCAGCCTGCTGCTGCTGATCGCGGTTCTCGCGCTGAAGCTGACCGCCGGGCGGACCTGGCTGCCGTACGCGCTGCCCCTGGCGGCGATCGGGATGCTGGTCACCGTGCTCCTGGACGGCGGCGTCGCGATGGTCCTCACCGCGCTGATCGCCGTCCTCGCGGCCGCCGTCAACGGGGCGGGCCTGGAGCTCGCGGCGTACGTGATGCTGGGCGGGATTGCCGGCATCGTGGCCGTCCGCCGTGGGGACCGCCTGGCCGTGTTCGTCCAGGCGGGCGTCGCCGTGTTCATCGTCAACGCCCTCGTGGTCCTGACGTTCGCGCTGCTGGGGGACCAGGACATCCGGGGGACCCTCGAGCTGATCGGTGCCTCCGTGGTGTCGGCGGGCGGCTCCGCGGTGGTCGCGGTGGGCAGCTTTGCCGCGATCGGGTCCCTCTTCGGGATCCTCACGGTGTTCCAGCTCCTGGAGCTGGCGAACCCATCCCAGCCCGTCCTGCGCCGGCTCCTGGTGGAGACCCCCGGCACGTACCACCACTCGCTGATGGTGGGCAACCTGGCCGAGCGCGCCGCGGAATCGATCGGCGCGGATCCGCTGCTCGCCCGCGTGGCCGCCTACTACCACGACATCGGCAAGCTCTCCAACCCCGCAGCCTTCATCGAGAACCAGGCCGGTGGAGACAACCTCCACGACGAGCTTGACCCCGAGACCTCCGCCCAGCTGCTCAAGAGCCACGTGAGCGCGGGCATCGACATCGCCTACAAGTCGGGGCTGCCGAAAGCGCTCATCGCGTTCATCCCACAGCACCACGGGACCGCGGTCATGTCGTACTTCTACGCCCGGGCGAGGGAGTCGGCCGCGGCGCCGTACGGCGGGCTGGACACCGCGGATGGGCGGAAGGCGGCCGAGGCCGTGGACGTCCGCAAGTTCCGCCACGGCGGTCCGAAGCCCCAGTCGCGTGAGGCGGCGATCATCATGCTGGCCGACTCGGTCGAGGCGTCCGTGCGGTCACTGTCGTCCCGCGACGAGGCCGCGATCCGGGCGATGGTGGCCCGGATCTTCGACGAGCGGATCGGCGACGACCAGTTCGGCGAGTGCGACCTGACGCTGCGCGACATCGAGCGGATCCGCGAGGCGTTCGTGGAGCAGCTCCTGGGGATGTACCACCAGCGGGTGGCATACCCGCAGAACAAGGTGGTGGAGCTGGAGTCCCGGCGGGCCTCGGGGGACAAACAGGCCCGGTGAGAAGCCTCTACCTCGGACCGTGGCGGATCGACGTCGAGTGGCGCGACGACGTCCCACGGCTGCTCCCCGCCACCGTGCTCGCGCGAGCCGCCGCCGCTGTCCTGGACGTTGCCGGCGCGCCCCGGCCCGCGTCGCTGGGCCTGGTCCTCTCGGGCGACGCCGAGCTGGCGGAGCTCAACGCGGCCCACATGGGCAAGTCCGGGCCTACCGACGTGCTCTCATTCCCGCTGCTGCCGCCGGGGGCGTACTCGCCGCACCCGGGCAAGGCCGCGGCCGATGTCGGTGAGCAAGACGCAGCTTCGATGGCCTTCGCCCTCCCGCCCGGCGCCCGCCCGCACCTGGGCGACATCATCGTGAGCGTGGAGCGGGCGATCGACCAGGCGGAGGCCGGCCGTGGCGGCCAGACCGGCGACGTGCGCTGGGACGCGCACGACGAGCTCCGCCTGCTCGTGACCCACGGCACGCTCCACGTCTGCGGCTGGG
>DATCGK010000476.1:0-9394 GCA_036508975.1 Candidatus Limnocylindrales bacterium | reverse complement strand
ACACCGCGCGATGGCTGGCGTGGCCCCGGGCGCGGCCGAGGTCGCCGACGCGGGCACCGCGCAGGCGGCGCAGGCGGCGCAGGAGGGGCAGGCGGGAGCGCAGCTCCGTGCCATCCGGAAGGAGTGCGGCTTCACCCTGCGCGACGCCGCGATCCGGAGCGGACTGTCCACTTCGTTCATCTCGTCGCTCGAGCGCGGCGTCACCGGCGCCTCGATCGCCACGCTTCGACGGCTCGTGGAAGCGTACGGCCGCACGGTCGGCGAGCTCCTGCGCGGGGCGGCGCCCGAGGGCGGCCGGCTGGTCCGCCCGCCGGAGCGCCGTGTGCTCGACGCCGGTCGCGGCATCCGCATCGAGGACCTGTTCGCGGGCGTGACCAGTCTCGAGTCACAGCTCTTCGTCCTTGCGCCGGGCGCCTCGTCCGACGGCTACTACCGGCACGCCGGCGAGGAGTTCATGTACGTCCTCGCGGGCTCGCTCGGCGTGTGGCTCGACGACCCGGGCGAGTTCTACCGCCTCGAGCCGGGCGACGCGCTCACCTTCCCCTCCACCCAGGACCACCGCATCCAGGCGCTCGGGCAGATTGAGACCCACGTGCTCTGGATCAACACCCCGCCGACGTTCTGACCCAGCGCCCAGGAGGACCGCCACGATGACCCAGACCGTCCCGTCCCCCGCCGCCGCCCTCCCCGACCGATCCGTCGTGCCGCCGGTCTGGAGCCGGATCACGAACCTCGTCGTGGACCACGGCGAGGGCTCATGGCTGGTCACGCCCGACGGGGAGCGGTACCTCGACTACACGTCCGGGATCGGCGTGACGAACACCGGTCACGCCCACCCGCGCGTGGTGGCCGCCGTCCAGGCGCAGGCCGCCAAGCTGCTCCACGGCCAGCAGAACATCGTCTACCACGAGGCCGGGCTCCGCCTCTACGAGCGCCTGGCCGGGCTGCTGCCGGGCGGGCCCTGGTCGGCCTTCCTGTCCAACTCCGGCGCCGAGGCGGTCGAGGCCGCCGTCAAGCTCGCCCGGGTGGTCACCGGCCGCCCCGCGATCATTGCGTTCCGGTACGGGTTCCACGGCCGCACCGCCCAGACGATGGCGCTGACCGCCGCCAAGGACGTCTACCGGGGCGCCTTCGAGCCCCTCCCGGGCTCGATCTACCACGCCTCGTACCCGTACTGCTACCGCGCCGCGGGCGGCGCCCACGACCCGGCCGACTGCACCTGCGACTGGGAGGCGCAGCTGGACCTGCTGTTCCACCAGCTCGTCTTCCCGGACAGGGTGGCCGCCATCATCGTGGAGCCGGTGATCGGCGAGGGCGGGTACATCGTGCCGCCGCCCGGGTTCCTGCCGCGCCTCCGGGACATCACGCGCCGGCACGGGATCTTGCTCATCGCGGACGAGGTCCAGACCGGCTTCGGGCGGACCGGGGAGATCTTCGCCGTCCGCCACTGGGACGTGGAGCCGGACATCCTGGTCATGGCCAAGGGCATCGCGTCGGGGTTGCCGCTATCCGGGATCCTGGCCCAGAAGTCGATCATGGACCGGATGCCGCCGGGTTCCCACGGCGGGACCTACGGCGGCAACGTCGTGTCCTGCGCCGCGGCCATGGCGACCCTGGACGTCATCGAGGACGAGGGACTGGTCGAGAACGCACGGGTTCGCGGCCGGCAGCTGCTGGACGGCCTGCGGCGGATCACCGCCGGACGGGCGTCCGTGGGCGATGTCCGCGGGCTGGGCCTGATGGTCGCGCTCGAGTTCGTCAAGGCCGGCGAGGGCGACGGTCGGGTCCCGGACCCGGCGCTCACCAAGAGCGTCCAGCAGGCGTGCTACGACCGCGGGCTGCTGCTCCTCACGGCCGGCACGTACGTCAACGTGATCCGGATCATCCCGCCGCTGGTGACGACCGGAGAAGAGGTCGACCTGGCGCTGGGGATCATCGCTGAAGCGCTGGATGCCGCGGGCGCATAGCCGAACGGTTCGGCCGGGCGCCCGGCCCCCAACTCAGGCCCCGGTGCGGAGCCGCCGCAGCAGCTCCTCGTGCAGGAGTCCGTTGGAGCCCACGAACGACGGGGCGTCGATGCGCCGCTCGCCGAACACATCGGTGACGCAGCCGCCGGCCTCCTCGATCACGACCAGCGGCCCGGCGAGGTCCCAGGTCTTCATCCCGGTCTCGAACATCGCCTCGGCGGCGCCCTCAGCCACCAGCGCGTAGCCCCAGAAGTCACCGAAGCCGCGCTCCCGCCAGGCGGCAGCGAGCGTGTCATCGAACCCCGGCATCTGCCCCGAGGCGACGGTGTCGTTCCGGCTGCCGTAGAGCAGCTGCGCGTCCTCCAGCGCGGAGACCCTCGAGACGTGGATCCGCCGCTCCCCGTCCAGGCTCCGGTTCCAGGCGCCGCCACCGCGGTAGGCAAACCAGCGCTCGCGCATCGCCGGCGCGGAGATCATGCCCAGCTGGAGCTCGCCCTCGTGCTCCACCCCGAGCAGGGTGCCGAACAGGGGCACGCCGCGGATGAAGTTGTGGGTGCCGTCGATGGGATCGATGTACCAGCGGGTGGCGCCGGCACCGTCCTCGGTGCCGTACTCCTCCCCCACCAGCCCGTGGTCCGGGTAGCGGGCCAGGATCCGTGCCCGGATGTCCAGCTCGATCCCCTGGTCCGCCACCGTGACGAAGGTGCGGTCCGGCTTCCGCTCGAGATCCAGGTCGCGGCGGAAGTGCGCCAGCGCGATCGCGTCGGCCGCATCGCAGGCCTCGTGGGCCAAAGCGAGCCACTCGCGCATCGTGGCTTCCGGGACACGGGCAAGGGAGGCGGACCAGGACGGTCCGAAGACGGGCGATGTCATCGCCTGATGATGCACGGTCGCGGGAGCCGGTGCCGCTCGAGCCCGGGTGTCAGGCGCGGATGCGCTCGCCGGCCGGATCGTAGAGCGGCTCCCTCGCCACCTCGAACGCGGTCCACGTCCCGAACACGTCCACCTCTCCGCGGGCGCCGATCGCCACGTCCGGCGGCAGGTACGCATACGCGATGCTCCGCTCGACGGTGAACCCGTACCCGCCGGACGTCACGCGTCCCACGATCCGCCCGTCGATCCGGACCGGCTCGTTGCCGAGGCACACGGACCGCGGGTCGCCCAGCACCAGGCAGCGGAGCCGCTTCCGGGGACCCACGGCCTTCGCCGTCACCAGCGCGTCACGACCCAGGAAGTCGCCCTTGTCCAGCCGGACCGCGAAGCCCAGGCCGGCCTCGTATGGGGTCTCCTCGGGGGTGATGTCGGCCGCCCACGCCCGGTAGCCCTTCTCAAGGCGGAGCGCGTCGATGGCGCGATAGCCGCCGGCGACCAGCCCGTGCCCCCGGCCCGCCTCCCACAGCGTGTCCCACAGCGTGGCGCCGTATTCGGTGGGCCCGTACAGCTCCCAGCCCAGCTCGCCCACGTACGTGACACGGATCGCCAGCAGCGGCACGTTGCCCACGGTGATCCGGCGGGCGGCCAGGTACGGGAACGCCGCGTCCGAGACGTCGTCCACCGTGGTCGCGGCCAGGATGTCGCGCGCCCGCGGGCCCCAGAGCCCGAACGCGACGTACGAGGACGTGACGTCGGTGACCAGGACGCTGCCGTCGGCCGGGGCATGCTTCCGGATCCAGGCCAGGTCGTGGTTGCCGAACGCGGTCCCGGTCACGAGCAGGAACCGGTCGCCGGCCGTCCGGGTCACCGTCAGGTCGCACTCGATCCCGCCGCGCCGGTTGAGCAGCTGGGTGTAGGTCACCGCGCCGATCTCGCGGTCGATGTCGTTCGCGCACAGCCACTGCAGGAGCGTGACCGCGCCGGGGCCCGCCACCTCGATCTTGGCGAACGACGTCTCGTCGAACAGCGCGGCCGTCGTCCGGGTCGCCAGCGCCTCGGCCCCGATCGCCGGGCTCCAGTGCTGTCCCGCCCATCCCCGCGGCCGGAGGGCCTCGAGCTCGGACGCGTCCAGGCTCCCCGCGGCGGCCGCCACGCCGGTCGCCGTGCCGGTCGGGACGCCGGTGGCCGCGCCGGTGGCGACGCCCCCCGCGTTCGGCTCGAACCAGTTCGGACGCTCCCAGCCGGACTTCTCCCCGAAGACGGCACCGAGCTCCGCCAGGCGCGGATAAGCCGGCGACAGGCGGAGGGGACGGCCGGCCAGGCGCTGCTCGTTCGGGTAGTGGATGTCGTAGTAGGTGGCGTAGTTCTCGTAGCTGCGGGCCAGCGTGAACGCCCGGCTCCGGTACTGCGCCCCGAACCGGCGGATGTCCATCTTCCACAGGTCGAGCTCCGGCTCGCCCTCCACGATCCACGTCGCCACCTGGCGGCCGATGCCACCGGCGCCCGCGATGCCGTGGGCGCAGAACCCGGCCGCCACGAACAACCCGCGGACCTCGCTCTCACCCAGGATGAACTCGTTGTCCGGGGTGAACGCCTCGGGGCCGTTGATCATCCGCGTGACGCCGGCATCGGCGATGACCGGGACGCGCGCGATGGCCCCGTCCATGATCGCCTCGAACCGCGGCCAGTCCGGATCCAGCAGCCGGTGGTTGAAGTCCGGCGGGATGCCGTCGAGCGCCCACGGCGCGGGGTTGCGCTCGTAGCCGCCCATGCACAGGCCGCCGACCTCCTCTCGGAAGTAGACGAGGTTGTCCGGGTCCCGCAGCTGCGGCAGCCCGGGGTTCACGCCCTCGATCGGGCCCGTGAGGAGGTACTGGTGGGCCATCGGGATCAGCGGCACATTGATGCCCGCGAGGCGCCCGATCTCCGCCGCGAACATGCCGCCGGCGTTGACGACGACATCCGCCCCGATCGTGATCCGCTCGCCGCCGTGCTCCACGTCCACGCCCGTCACCCGCCCGTCTCGGACCCCGATGCCGACGACGCGGTGATGCTGCAGGATCCGGACGCCCCGCTTCCGGGCACCGGCGGCCAGGGCGAACGCGAGGTTCGAGGGATCGAGCCAGCCGTCGGTCGGCAGCCACACCGCGCCCAGCACGCCGTCGGTCGTCATCAACGGGAAGCGGTCCTGGGCCTCCTTCGCCGTGATGAGGTCCAGCGGCAGCCCGAACGTCTTCGCCCAGCCGGCCTGCCGCTGCAGCTCCTCGTAGCGGGCCGTGGTGGACGCCAGCCGGAGCGAGCCGACTTCGCGCCAGGAGGGATCCACGCCGGTCTCGGCCGCCAGGCGCCGGTACAGCTCCACCCCGTACATCATCATCCGGGTCAGGGTCACGGAGCCCCGGAGCTGGCCCACCAGGCCGGCGCTGTGGAACGTGGACCCGCTGGTCAGTTCCGCCCGGTCAAGCAGGACGATGTCGGTCCAGCCGAGCTCCGCCAGGTGATAGGCGATGGACGTCCCGCCGACGCCGCCGCCGATGATCACCGCCCGCGCGTGCTCGGTCACAGTCGTTCGCCTCCCTTGGACTCGTCGCTCGATCGCGGAAGCCTACCGGCGCCGGGCCCGGTGCGCGGGTTCGTCCCGCCCGGCGGAGGCTTCAGTCCCCCGCCACCTCGTGGAGCGCGCGCTCGAACCGGGGCGCCCCGGCGTTGGTGAGCAGGCGGTCGAAGTGCTCCGCCGCGTACGCCTTGAAGTCCACGTCCAGCGTGCTGATCCCCTGCTGGAGCACGCCCCACATCGCCTCGCGGAAGTCGGAAACCACGCGGAACAGAACCAGACGTGCCAGCCGATCGCGCCGGGGCACCGCCTCCACGTCGTAGGCGGCCAGGAACGCCGCGTCCTCGTCGGCCGTGAGGTCGTTGTTGACGCTGAAATTGCCAAGGTCGAAGAAGGGGTCCCCCATCCCGGCGTACTCCCAGTCCACGATCCGCATCCGCGTCCCGTCGTCGATCAGGTTGCCGGGCAGGAAGTCGTTGTGGCAGGGCCGCAGCTCCAGCGGGTTCATCAGCAGCGCGAGCTCGATCCGTCGCCCGGTCGCCTGCGCCAGCGCGAACTCGGGCGGGATGGGCACGCCGCACTCCAGCGCCAGGGCCCGGTACGCCTCCACGATGCGCAGCGGGATGAACAGCCCCGGGATCGCCGGCCCCTCGTGGAAGCGACGCACGGAATCGGCCACCCGCCGGATCGTCTCCGGGTGGTGGATGTCGAGGTCCGCGATGGGCGTCCCCTCGATGAACCGCGTGACCAGGATCCCCTCGGGGCGCAGGAAGGCGACCACCTCGGCGCCCACGCCCAGCCCCGCCGCGGCGACCGCCGCCGCGTGCTCAACCTCGCGGCTGATGCCCAGCAGGTGGGTGTCGTTGCCGGCCATGCGGATGACGAACCGCTCGGTCAGCCCTGCCGCACCCACGAGGTAGTTGCGGTTGGTGATGCCCCCGGAGAGGGCGGTGAGCACGAGCTCCCGGCCGGCGATGTCCGGCACCCGCTGCATCGCCGCGACGAGCTCGTCACGGAGCTCCCCGTGCAGGACGTCCGTCGTGCCGTCGCTCATGCTCCCTGGCCCCTCCGGTTCAGGCGAAGGACTTGAACGCCTCCGGGTAGCGGACCGTGCCATGGCACGAATCCGTCCAGGCGGGCAGCCGGCGAGCCATCCAGGCGGCGTCCGGCCAGGCCTCGGCCGGCGGGAGCAGGCCCGCGTCGCGAGCGCTCCCGAACCCGAACCGCGGGTAGTAGGAGGGGTGGCCCAGCAGCACGATCGCCGGGACGGCACGGGCAACCGCCAGGCCCACGGCGGTGGTCATCAGCGCGGATCCGACGCCGCGGAGCTGGACCTCGGGCAGGACGGCGATCGGCCCCAGGGCAGGACCTCCCCCAACCGCTCGCCGTCCTCGTCCTCCACGGGGCACGGCGACAATAGGACGTGACCCACGACGCGGCCGTCCGCGTCCACGGCAACCAGCGACTGCCACCCGGCCGGCGCCTCGCGGCGGATGCGGTCCACGATGTCCGCCTCCTCGGGACCGGAGAACGCGGCCAGGTGGACACGGCGGACCCCCGGCTCGTCGCCGGGGGCCTCGAGACGGGTGGAGACGGGAAGCGGCGTGGCCCCGGTCACGAAGTCGCCGCCGGGGTCACCCGACACGTCAGCCCCCGGCCGCGGCCTTCAGGGCGGCGGGGATCGGGCGGGCCACCGGCACCGGTGCGATGTAGCGCTCGACCATCTCGAGCGAACCATTCACGTTGAGGGCCGTGAACAGGTAGGCGAGCTTCGCGCCCTGGGAGGCGAGGATCTCGTCCTTCGTCGGCAGGTCCCAGATCACGCGCTTGAACGGACCGATCGCCTTCTTGCGCGTGGTGTACAGGAACTGGTCCTCGGTCTGGCCGTCCTTGCGCTCGTCGGCGGCGTTCACGCGCAGCCAGGCCTGGATCTCGGCCATCAGCTCGGCCGGGAAGGCCGGGTGATCGTAGAGCGCGTTCTGGAACCCCGTCGCGAGGTGGATCTCGGCGGTCTCGACGCCCGGGAAGTGGTGGAACAGCTCGTCGGGGAGGGTGGACGCACCGTGCTGGACTGCGCCGGCCAGCCCGTAGGAGCGGGCGAGCTCACCAAGCGCGCGGAGCACCTCGAAGTCCAGCTTCACCTCGGCCACGCCGCCACCGGGGAGCGGCACGCCACCGTGGGACGTCCCGGTCTGGACGCTGACCTTGGACAGGCCCTTGACGCCCGGAGCGCGCGCCTCCAGCTCGCGGGTGTACCCGTCGAGGTACGCCTTGAGCTCGGCGGGGCTGGAGTTCTGCTTGCCGACCTCGCCGATCTCGCCGCCCACGCTGACGGTCACGCCGTCTGTCTCGAGACCGCGGATCAGCGCCGTGAGCTCCGCGGCACGGAGGTAGTTCTCCCGCTGCTCCTCGTCGAGGTTCGGCTTGGTGAGGTCCACCAGCGTGCTGCTGTCGATGTCGATGTTGCGGTAGCCGGCATCGATCGCCAGCCGGCAGGCACGGCGGATCTCCTCGGTCATGGCCTCGGGGTCCGCCACGTACTTCTTCGCGTTGAACTGGTAGTGGTCGCCCTGGATGAAGACCGGGCTCTTCCAGCCAGCCGCGATGGCGCCGGCGAGGATCGAGGTGGCGTAGTCCATCGGGCGCTGGAAGGTGTAGGTCTGCTCGCTCCGAGCGAGCTCGAAGATCACGGCGCCGACGTCCGCGCGCGCTGCGGTCTCGTAGAAGGTGCGCGCCATGTCGAACGTCTGGGCGCGGATGTTGATGGCCGGGACCGTGAAGCCGGAGATCTCGCCGCGGCCACGGGCGCGGTACAGCTCCTCGATGCTCGCGGAGCGGGCTCCGAGGGCCTGGCTGGCTTCCCAGACGAGCCAGCGCACGGCCTCGGCCGTCGCCTCATCGGCCGTGAAGGCAGCGGTCCAGGCGAGGTCGGCGGCGGCCTGCGATCGGAAGCGGGCCTCGTCGTCGATGACGAGGCGGTCGCCGTCGACGTGGGCGATCCCGGCGAGGCTGCCGAGCAGGTCGACGATTGACGTGGCGACGTAGGGCATCGGGGGTGGTCTCCTGCGGGTGTCGCTGGCCATGGTATCCGCCGGCGACGGCGTTGCGCGCCAACGCCCACCTCGAGGTCGGGGCGGTGCCGACAGCATGCCCCAGGCGGGCATCGGGCCAAAGGGGCGGATGGGCGTGCCGGGCGCGGGCCGCCGCTCCGGCTCCGGGTGCCGCCTGGCCCATCGTCACGGGCCGCTTGGACCGGCTATCCCCGCTTGGACCGGCTATCCCCGCAGCCAGGCCGCGGCGTCCGGAGGGAGCACCACGCCGGACCCTGCCTCGCGCACGCCCGCGCTCGATCCCAGCAGCAGGCTCGTCCCGGGGATCAGCGCCTCGCGGCTCCCGAGGTTCATCGCCACCAGCACGTCCCGCGCGCCGCCCGTCCCGGGTCGCCGGAGGACCAGCACGTCCGGATCATCGAGGAGGACCCACGCCATCGGCCCGTCGCCCAGGGCCGCCTCCGCGAGCCGGTACCGGAGCGCCGCACGCACCAGCGCCAGGGTGCTCGCCGGGTCGCCGGCCTGGCGCTCGACGCTGGCGTCGGGCCAGTCGGACGGCATCGGCAGCCACGTCCTCCCCGTCGGGCTGAACCCGCAGCTCTGCCCGGCCATCGTCCACGGGATGGGCACCCGGCAGCCATCCCGCAGGCCGTCCTCGCCGGCGGTGCGCCCGAACGCCGGATCCTGGCGGGCCTCCGGCGGCAGCTCCACGACCTCGCGCAGCCCGAGCTCCTGGCCCTGGTAGAGGTACGCGGAACCGGGCAGGCCCAGCATGAACAGCGTGGCGGCGCGGCCCCGGCGCTCCCCCAGCGCGTCCTCGCCGCGGCCGGAGCGGTCGTTGATGGCCATGCCCGCCGCCTCCAGCGCGAACCGGGTCCGAACCCGCGGCTTGTCGTGGCTCTCGAGCACCCACGTCGTCGGCGCCCCAACCAGACCCGCAGTGGAGAGCG